>JALYLZ010000189.1 GCA_030774015.1 Actinomycetota bacterium
GTCGGACAGCTCGCCGAGATCCTTGCGGGGCGACGGGCGAGAGGAGGTGCGATGGAGTAGAACTCCACAGGGGCCCAGTGGTGGATTACGTGAACGCGCCGCTGGTGGATAACGCGAACGTCGACACTTCGACGTGGACCGGGCTTCAAGACGTGGAATCGACGATCAGACGCTTCGAATCGGTGGATCCAGGCCTAAGCCACGTCTCTGTTGACCGCCCCAGATCCCGTCGCCACCCACGCGTGCGAGACCGAGACCCCCACCCCTTGCATCGGCCCAGTCTTCACCCGATACGGGACCATGCTCCCCGAGGTGACAACCAACACGGCACCTTCGCGAAGAAGCTGACTGACCGTGACACCCCGCTCGGTGGCTAGTCGACGAAGATCTCCGACCAGATTCGAGTCCAGACGCACGGAGACCATCTGGAGCATGTCCCGAGGAGCAACCGGTCGGCCGGACCCTTCCACAACCTCACCCCGATGGCGGTCGGCCAACTCGCGGAGTTCACGCTCCCGCGCCCTGGGGTCCTCGTCCATCACCTGCGCCCCCTTCCACGCTCCCACTCACGGATCTCCTCCGGCTCTGACTTCCAGCCCGTCACGGGCCGGAGCCAATCACTGCGCTTGAAAGACCACGCAAATAGCAACGTCCACCAAGTGTTTCGATTCTCGTTCGGACCCACGACAGCGAAATCGGCTGTCACGAGGCGCATCTTAACCTCGACAGGTTCTTCCCGGAGAACCTCTGCGACCACGATTTCGTCGATTCCTCGCCCCAGGCAGTGCGCGAGGTTCCCTTCTCGTCGTCCTCTTCATCCCAATCTATGAGCTCGAAGTCCCAGAGATTCATGCATGCCCACCCGAAGCCCCTCTCCTCTACGGGCTACTAGTGCCCGCCGGGCAGGTCAGCTGGCGGCCCAGGCATCTCCATGGGCGCCGCGACTTGAAGCGCCCGGAAGGGATACCGTGCCAGCTCCCCCCCGTCTACACGCAAGATGAACGAGAAGTCGCCGGGCCTCGGAATGGCCACTTGGCCGAGCATGGCCATCGGGAGAATGCTCGGGTCCCCGACTCGCATTTCGGCACTCGATCCAACCCGGAACTGTCCCTCCACCCGTAGAAGGACGTCCCGTGCATCCGCGTCCTCCATCGTGACTTCGAACTTGTGGTCCTGGTGATACGCGCGATACGGGACGCGAAGGACGGCAACCACCGCCACCGGGAGAACCTGGGGATACGCCGGAAACCGGATGACGTCCCAGAACCCCCCGTTTACGTACACCTTGCCCTCCGCCACCACGGCGTGATCCGCGGGAAAGAACCCCGCAGCCTCTAGATCCAGTCGATCTGTCATACGCAGAGTATCTCTTACGTATTACAGACTGTCAACCCGCCCCCAGCTCCCCAAGCGAGAGACTTCCCGAGGATGGCGTGGGTCAGCGTCTCGTCATCAGGAAGCAGGCGTGGCCGTGCTGGGCCGGTTCGGGCTTCGCGAGGGTTTCGATGGTGAAGGCGCCCGCGAACAGGGCCTGTTCCTCGTTGTGCTGCAGGCCGGCCCAGGGGCGGCTCACTCCTTTGAGGCTGAATCTCGGGAGGGCGTTCGGGTTGCCGTAGAAGCACCACAGGAGGAAGACGGCGCCGGGGCGGGCCAGGCGGACGATGGTTTGGGCCATGGCTTCGCGTTTGGTGTCTTTGAGGTCGTCCAAGGTGCCGTAGTCGACCAGGAGGTCGAAGGGGCCGGGGAGGTCGGGGATCTCCTGTGCGGTGAGGTCGGCTCGAATGAAGCGGATGCGGCGGCCGGGCTTTCCGGTCGCGCTGATCTTCGCTTTCTGGAGGGCCACCGGGGAGAAGTCCACGCCGATGACGTCGAAGCCGTGGTCGGCCAGGAAGATGGCGTTCGATCCGCTGCCGCATCCGAGATCGATGGCCCGGCCCGGTGGGTGCGTGTCCGGGGTCAGCCGGCCCGAGCGCACCAGATGGACCAGCTCCTCGCGGGCCGGTCCCTCCCAGGGAGCCCCGAAGCGATACAGCGTGTCGTACATCCGCCGTCCCGGCACGACCGCAATCTGAACGATTGCAGGGCGGGAGGGCAAGCGTCGTCGGCTGGGTTCAGAGGCCGAGGATCTGCTTCTTCTGCGCCTCGAACTCCGCGTCCGTCAGGGCGCCCTGTTCGCGCAGCTTCGCCAGCCGTTCGAGGAGGGCCACACGATCGTCGGCGCCCTGGGCGCTGGCCGGGGGCGGTGACTGCGATGGGGTCACCGGCACGGGCGGTGGCGGCGCTGTGGGTGGCTGGGATGCCTGGGCCTGCGTCCCGGCGAGGGCGTCGGGGTCGATGCCGAGCATCCGGAGCTTCGCCTTCTGTTCCTCGCTCAGCTGGGAGAGATCCCTCCCCGACAGGTTCACGATCTGGGGCGTCACCCCTGCGGGGAACCCGGCCGCGGGCATCCCACCGCCCTCCCCGCGCATGGCGGCGGCGATGGCTTCGGCGGCCTGCTGCCCGCGCTCGTGTCCGGACTGGACCTCGTCCCACTCGATACGGAACCGGGACGGGTCCGCGCGGTCGATGGAAACCGGAAGCACCATGCCGGGACGCGGCCACCGGTTCCGGTGCATGAGGCCCTGGAACTGCACAGCCTTCGCGGGGATCCCTTCGGCCTGGATCACCAGCTCCATGTGGCCGTTCTGGTAGACGCCGTCGCCCCGGTACCCGGAGCAGGAGACGACCTGCGCCGTGCCCCGGACGGGGTCCTGCAGGCTCGCGCCCTTGAAGAGCTTGTCGAAGATGCCCATGCAGTGGCCGATTCTATCGGCCGGTGCAACCCGGACCGCTCAGGAGGTAAGGACCGAAGCGTTGCTCCGTCCGAAGACCGCACGTACCATCGCGGGCATGTTCGGGCACAAGGACGAGGTCGAGACGACCGCAACGGTGGTCGCGGTGAGCCAGGAATCCAAGCACATGGTGCACGACGCGAAGTACAACGTGGTGCTGGACGTGAACGGCGTGGGCGAGCCGGTGTTCCGGACCACGGTGGAGCAGCGGTTCTACTCGGCGCTGGAGACCCCCAATTCCGGCGATGTGGTCAACGTCCGCTACGACCGCAAGCACCACGAGGTCGAGATGCTGGTGAAGGGCGATCCGCGGTTCGATCTGGAAGCCGCGCAGAAGCAGCGGGACCAGCAGCAGGCCGCGGCGGTCGAGGCCGCCATGGCCCAGCCGGCGGGCTCACCGCCGCCCGCGGGGACCCTTCCGGCCATCCGGAACGTGCCGGGCGATTTCCCGATGGCGGTGGGGCCGACCGTCGTGCAGACCTCCCGCCACCTCGAGGCGAAGCTGCGGGGGCAGGCCTAGAAAGACCAGGTGTCGCCGGCCTGGGTCTTTCCGATCCGGCCGCCGAACAGGATCAGCTGCGACAGCGCCGGATCGAGCGCCATCCGCGGTCCCTCCCGGCCCGAGGGAGCCTTCTGCGGGTGCAGGCGCTTCCAGTCCGTACCGGTCCAGGCCCACATGTCGTCGAGCTCCAGTCCTCCCCCGAACATGACCACCTGCTTGCGCACCGGGTCGTACGCGGCAGCGGCGCCCCACCGCAGCGGCGGCTGGTGCTCAGGGTCGAGCATGGTCCAGTCGTGCCCGTCGAAGGTCCAGGTGTTGTCGGGGTTGACGTCCCCGAGGCCGCCGAACAGCACGACGACGTGGCGGGACGGGTCCAGGACGCACACGGCGCTGCTGCGAGCCCACGCCGAGTTCTTCGTGTGGACTCGCTTCCAGGTCTTGCCGGTCCATTGCCACGTCTGGAGCTGGTAGAACTGCCCGTCGTAGCCGCCGTAGGCGTCGACGTGGCCGTTCAGGGGATCCGAGAAGAGCATCGGGCCCGTGCCTCGCGGCGGCGAGGCGGCGGGGTGGCGGTGGGTCCAGGTCGTCCCGTCGAAGGTCCAGGTGTCGCCCAGCCAGTGCTTCCCGTCGTAGCCGCCGAACAGCACCAGCTGCTGGGACACGGGGTCGTAGGCCATCCCGGCGTTGGCTCGCGCGGTGGGCGCGCGCTTCGTGTGCAGCCGGTGCCACGTGCCGTTGCGCCACGCCCAGGTGTCCTCCAGGTGCCCCGACTTGCCGGTCCCCCCGAACAGGACGATCTCGTGCAGCGCCGGGTCGTACGCCTGGGCCTGGTACGACCGGGACGGAGGATGCGTGGAAGGGAACCGGTGGTGCCAGGTGCCGGAGCCGGCGGTACCCGTTCCCGAGGTCGAGGCGGAAGCGGAGGCCGGGGGCGCCGCCGCCAGGGCCCCCACGGCCAGGAGGGCGGCGACCGCGGTCGTGCACCGAGTTCGGGTTCGTTCGCGCATTGGCTTCCCTAGACGCCACCGGGTGGGCCTGCGGTTCCCGCAACCGGCCCCGCGGAGTGTGCTCGGCTAGCATCCTGCACCGAGGAGGTGCAGGCGCGCATGGGAGAGGCACGTCCGTTCGGCCGCTACCTCGAGGACTTCGAGGTCGGCGACGTCTACAAGCACTGGCCCGGCAAGACCATCACCGAGTACGACGACCACCTGTTCTGCATGATCACGATGAACCATCACCCGCTGCACACGAATGCCCACTACGCCGAGACGCAGACGCAGTTCGGGCGAAACGTGGTGGTGGGGAACCTGGTGTACTCGCTCGCCTTGGGCATGAGCGTGCCGGACGTGAGCGGCAAGGCCATCGCCAACCTCGAGGTGGAGTCGCTCCAGCACCGGGCCCCGATGTTCCACGGCGACACGCTGTACGCGGAGACGAAGGTCCTGGAGGTGAAGGAATCCTCCTCCAAGCCCGATCGCGGGATCGTCACGGTGGAGACTCGCGGCTACAACCAGGACGGCGTCGAGGTCCTGTACTTCCGCCGCAAGGTCATGGTCCCCAAGCGCGGGACCGTGGACGAGCAGCCGGGCCGGCCCGTGCCCAAAGAGGCGGGGTAGGGCCGGCCCGGAACCAGCAGCGCGTCAGTCGCCCGGGAACGCGCAGGTCACGAACAGGGCCCGGTTCCAGGCTTCGCTGCTGGTGTCGATGGGCGTGGTCTGGAGGTCGTAGCGGTACAGGCCGTCGGCGCGCTTCGTCGGCTCGGGCAGGTCGAACCCCTGCGCCTGCATGCAGGCCAGAAACCCGTCGATCTCGGCGGGCGTGCGGTCTCCCAGCACCAGGTCCCCGGACAGCGGCCGGTCCACGAACTGGGTCAGGCGACACGTCACGAACGCCGCTTCCTGCCACCCGGGCGATGACCGGTCGATGGAATCGGCCGGGACCAGGATGCGCCACCCATCGTCGGTGCGGACCGGGTCGGGCACGTCGAATCCCTGGCCACGCATGCACTGGGCGTACTGCTCGAGCCCGGCGCCGTCCGCGTCTGAATCGTCGATGTAGTTCACGAGCTTCACCACCGGCGCCCCGGCCGTCGTGCGCGCGGGCCCGCGCGGATGCCCCCGAAGCGTCGCCACCGAAACCGTGCCGGCCACGATGGCCACCACCACCACCGCGGACACCGCTCGGAAGGCCCGAGCCCTCGCTCGCCGGAGGACCCTGGGCGGGAGCGTGCCGTCCATCTCGAATCCCTCCGCATTCGTTCCGAGCAGGTCGCGGAGCTCGTCCTCAATCCTCGTCGTCATTGCCGATCTCCTCCCTCAGCGCGCGCAGGCCCCGGAAGACCAGCGACTTCACCGTGCCGACGGCGCACCCAAGCGCCCGCGCCGTCTGTCGTTCCGTGAGGTCCTCGTAGAACCGCAGGACCAGCGCGGCCCGTTGCCGGTAGGGCAGCCGGTCCAGCGCGCTGGCCAGGGCGGCCCGCCGGGCCACGTCGGGTTGCGCCGTGGTCCTTGTCGCCATGACCGGCCCTTCCCGCCGGAGGAAGGACCGCTCGCGCGACACCCGCCGCCAGTGCTTCCGGCAGAGATTGACGACGGAGCGCCGCAGGTACGCCTCCACGGCGTCGGGGTCGCGCAGGGCGGGAAGGTGCGTGATGAGCCGGGCGAATGCCTCCTGCGCCACGTCCTCCGCCAGCTCGCGGTCCCGCGTCAGGACGAAGGCCAGCCGTCCCGCCCGCGGTCCGTAGGCCGTGTACAACTCCGGCAGGGACCTGCCCCGGCCTCGGCCCAGCGCGATCTCGGTCTCCACGTCCGCCTCCCGTCCCACCGGCACGTTCCCCTGATCCCGCAGGACACGAAAAGGTTCCCCGTCGAGGTCCTGGGGCGTCGATCGAGGATCGGATAGGGCTGCGCCTACGGCGGTGCGCCGGGATCGAGCGGGAACAGGGCGTCCATCAACGCGGGGTCGTTCGGGAACAATCCCGAGGCCGCGAGCCGGCGCAGGTACGGCGCCCAGCGAGGGTTCGCAGCCCGTGCTCGCTCCAGGAGCTCCCGGCCTTCCAGGGGCCGACCGGTCCCGGCGAGCACCAGCCCGTACCAGAACGCGACCTGGTCGTCGTCGGGGGCCAGCTCGTGGGCCCGCTCCAGCTCGGTCGCGGCGCGCTCCATCTCGCCCGCCGAGGCGAAGTCGTTCCCCCGCCCGAGGTGCCGGTATGCGCGGCCCAGCCGAACGAGGCGTTCCATCTCCGCAAGGGGGCTGGGGTGGTCCTCGACCCGGACGTCCACGACCCGATCCCACCGGGGGTGTGCGGGTCGCCCTCCACCACGAGCATGGCTGCGGACTGCCGTCCCCGCATGTCGCCGCCCTCGGCCTCGGCCGCACGAAGCGCGGCCATGAGGCGCTCGCCGAGATCGCCGCCGGCTGCGGCATACGCGGCGACCATGGCATCCCACACCGTGTCGCGTTCCATCATGTTCGCCTGCGCCGAGAACCCGTCGCCGATGGCGTGGCCCGCCGCCTGGACGCACCGCGCGCCCGTGTGCACGGCCACGGAGCCGTTCGCGTCCACCATCGCCACCTGTCGGAGGTCGCGGCCGTCGTCCTCGGCCAGAAGCGTCTCCAGTGCCTCCAGCGAGCTCGCGCCCGCCCGCATCAGCTCGAGCCCGCGGGGCCCGTAGGAGATCTCGGTGAACGACTGCGTGGCCACCGCGCCGACGCCGGGCTCGGCCCACGGGACCACCGATCCCACCGAGAAGTAGCGCGTCTGGACGGCGACCCCGAACCTGCCGGTCCGCGGGTCCCGGACGACGATCGAGTAGGTCATCGGCCCCTCCCCTCGTGGCTGGTCAAATTATCCACGCCGAACTGGTCGCGGGCCCGCCGGTACGATCGGAGTGATGGCGTCCGCTCTCGAATCGCTCCGCGCCGAGGTCATCGAGTGCCGCCGGTGTGCCCGGCTGGTGGCGTGGCGGGAGCTGGTGGCCGCCACGAAGGTGGCCCGGTTCGCCGACCAGGACTACTGGGGACGGCCGGTGCCGGGGTTCGGGGACCCCCGGGCCCGCGTCGTGGTGGTGGGGCTGGCGCCCGCCGCCCACGGAGGGAACCGGACCGGGCGGATCTTCACCGGCGACCGGTCGGGGGACTTCCTGTTCTCATCGCTTCACCGGACCGGGTTCGCCAACCAGCCGCATTCGGTGTCCCGTGACGACGGTCTCCGCCTGCGCGGGATGTACGTCGCGGCCGTGAACCGGTGCTGCCCTCCCGGGAACCGGCCGACGCCGCAGGAACGGGACCACTGCCTGCCGTACCTCGTCCGCGAGCTGGAGCTGCTCCGGGAGGTTCGGGTGGTGGTCGCCCTGGGCTCGTTCGCCTGGGACGGGGTCCTGCGGGCGGCGGCGGCTCTCGGCCACGCGGCCCGGCCCCGTCCTCGCTTCGGGCACCTGGCGGAGGCCTCCGTCGGCCCGTACGCGCTGCTCGGGTCGTTCCACCCCAGCCAGCAGAACACGTTCACCGGCAAGCTCACGCCGGCCATGCTGGACCAGGTGTTCGAGCGAGCCGGGGAACGTGCGGGGCTTGGGGGGCTTGCGGGAGGACGCGGGCGGGTACCTTCCTCCCCATGAGCATCCTCGGCATTCTCCTGTTGGGCCTCATCGTCGGGGCCCTCGCGCGCCTTCTCGTCCCCGGCCGCGGCCCCACCGGCATCCTGGCCACCATGGCCGTGGGGGTGGGCGGCGCGTTCCTGGGGTGGTGGATCGGCAAGTCGCTGGTGGGCGCGCACGGCGTGGGGCTGCACCCGTGGATCTGGGCCCTGGTGGGCTCGGCCCTGCTGGTGCTGGCCTACCGGGCGGTTTCCCGGCGGGGCCGGTATTCCTGGGGCCGGCGCCGCCACCTTCACTGGTAGGACCGGCCACCTGGGCCACCGCTTCCGGCGGTCATTTCGGAACCCTGCCGTATGCTGGCTCGCATGCGGCGAGGGGGCCATTTTCGCGTCGTCGTCCCGGATCCGGACGCCGGGCCGATCAAGAAGCAGACTGTCCGGCGGGTCGCGCGGACCTTCCGCCCTTACCGGGGCAAGGTCGCGGTGGTCGCTGGGGTCATCGTGGTCACGTCGGTCCTCGGGATCGTCAACCCGCTACTGATCAAGCTGATCTTCGACCGCGCCCTGTTCGGGGCTCCACCCTCCAATCCGCATTGCGTCGGGGGCCCCTGTCCCAACCTGCACCTGCTGTACTTCTACGTCGGGCTCATGGTGGCCATCCCGATCCTCACCGGGATCATGGGGGTGGGCCAGACCTACCTGGCCAACGTGGTCGGCCTGAAGGTGATGCAGGACCTGCGGAACTCCCTGTACACGCACCTCCAGCACATGCCGCTGCGGTTCTTCACCAACACCCGGACCGGCGAGATCCAGTCCCGCCTGGCCAACGACGTCGGCGGGATCCAGTCGGTGGTCACCGATACCGCCTCCAGCATCCTGTCGAACGTGGTGATCGTGCTCAGCACCCTGGTCGCCATGCTGCTCATCTCGTGGCAGCTCACCGTGCTGTCGCTGTTCATGACGCCGTTGTTCATCTGGCTCACCTACAAGGTCGGGAAGGCTCGCCAGGAGGTCGCCCGAAGTACCCAGAAGACCTACGCGGATCTCACCGCGATCACCGAGGAGACCCTGTCGGTGTCGGGGATCCTGCTGTCGAAGGCGTTCGGCCGGCAGCGGTACGAGATCTCCCGGTTCCGCGAGGAGAACGCGCGCCTGGCCGGATTCCAGATCCGCCAGCAGATGATCGGCCGGTCCTTCTTCGCCGTCATCCAGATCTTCTTCTCCATCACCCCGGCCCTGGTCTACCTGGTGGCGGGCTGGGTCATCTCGAACGGAGGGACCGGGTTCGGGGGCACCGTGCTAACCGGCGGGGCCATCGTTTCGTTCACCACGCTCCAGAGCCGGCTGTTCTTCCCCATCGGCCAGATGCTCCAGGTGAGCGTGGAGATCCAGTCCTCCATGGCCCTGTTCGACCGGATCTTCGAGTACCTGGACATGCCGCACGAGATCCAGGACTCTCCGGGCGCGGTGGACCTGCAGGCACCCTCCGTGCAGGGGCAGGTCCGGTTCCGCGACGTCAGCTTCCGCTACGACGTGCCGCCGGAGGAGCCTCCTTCGGCGACCCCGGTGTCACCGCCCGATATCGCTGCGGCGGCTGCGCGGGACGCCCCCGAGGTGGCCGCCGAGCGCCTGGCCGGGCTGGCTGAGGACGGGCAGGCCCGCCGGGAATGGACGCTCGAGCACATCGACCTGGACATCGAGCCGGGGCAGCTGGCCGCGCTGGTTGGGCCGAGCGGTGCCGGGAAGACCACCATGACCTACCTGGTGCCGCGGTTCTACGACGTGCAGCGGGGCGCCGTGGAGATCGACGGCGTGGACGTCCGGCGCATCTCGCTGGCCTCCCTGGGCGACATCATCGGCATCGTGACCCAGGAGACCTACCTGTTCCACGACACGGTTCGACGGAACCTCCTGTACGGCAAGCCGGACGCCGCCCAGGAGGAGCTGGAGGCCGCGGCCCGGGCCGCGTTCATCCACGACCGCATCGCCGAGCTGCCGGACGGCTACGACACGGTGGTGGGGGAGCGCGGCTACAAGATGTCGGGCGGGGAGAAGCAGCGCCTGGCCATCGCCCGGGTCATCCTGAAGGACCCCCGCATCCTGATCCTGGACGAGGCGACGTCCTCACTGGACTCGACCTCCGAGCGGCTGGTGCAGGAGGCGCTCCGGCCGCTGATGCGGGGGCGGACCACGATCGCCATCGCCCACCGGCTGTCCACCATACTGTCGGCGGACGTGATCTTCGTGCTGAACCGCGGGCGGCTGGTCGAGCGAGGGACCCACCAGGAGCTGCTGGCCCGCGGCGGGCTGTATGCCGAGCTGTACGAGCAGCAGTTCCGGGGAGGGCAGGTGGAGGCCATCACCGAGGACGGCGTGGTCCTGGCCTCGGGGGAGGTCGTGCGCACCGGGAGCGATCCCGGCCGGGGTGCAGCCTGACCGGGCGACCGCCGGGCCCTGGACCGACTACTGCCCGATCGGCAGCGAGTAGGACATCAGTACGAACCCGCTGGGGAACACGCGGTCGGCTCCCCGGGTGAACCCCATGGACTCGTACATGCGATGGGCCGCCTTCATCCGGGCCGTCGTGTGCAGGGTGACCAGCGCCTTGCCCCGGGCCCGGGCCTCGTCCAGGCAGGCGTCCATCAGGGCCCGGCCGATCCCCCGCCCGCGGGCCGAGGGGTCCACGCCCACCATGCGGATGTGGGCCTCCTCGGGCCGGAGGGGCGGGTCCTCGTCGTCGATCCGCTGTTCGAGCTCGAGGGTGGCCGTGCCCAGGATGCGGTCGCCCTCCACCGCCACCAGCACGAGGGTTCGATCGATCCGGCCGGCCACGTCGCCCAGCTCGTCCAGGTAGGAATCCCAGTCGCTGTCGCCCGGCCGGACGAACTCCATGTACGCCCGCCGGGTGATCTCGCCGGCGGCGGCGTACTCGTCGGGGCGCACGGGCCGGATCTCGATGGCCACGACCGAAAGGCTACCGGAGGGATGCGACGGGTCAGGAGCCGTGCCTGCGCCCGCGAAGCAGGTCGCGCACCCGACGCCGGATGGGGCTCCCGGCCAGCGTCCACCCCACGAAGAACGTGACCACGGCGCCCACCGAGAACACCGCCAGTCCGGCGCCCTTGCTGGTCTCGAGCATCCCCCGCCCGATGGGCAGTCCCGACGCGGGCTCGCTCCAGTGCAGCGCCAGGACCACCAGGGCCCACACGCAGAGGGCGAACATGGCCAGGAACAGCAGGCCGAGCGAGGTCAGGCCGATCTCCAGCCAGTCCCGGCGGAACACCTCACCCACTCGCCGGCCGAACCTGCTCCTCACCCGACCCCCCCAAGGCCACGGGACGGCGCGATCCTACTCCCGAGGCCGGACCGGATCGAGCCCCGAGCCGTTCGCCAGGATGGAACGGGCCTCCCCGGCCAGGGCGTTGGCCATCTCCTCGGTGGAGGCGTTCCCGCCGAGGTCGCGGGTGACGTGGGTGCCGTCGGCCAGGACCCGCGTCACCGCCGCCTCCACGGCCTCCGCCGCGGGCCGCTCCGACAGATGGCGGAGCATGAGGGCGCCCGACAGGACCATGGCCACCGGGTCGGCCAGCCCCCGTCCGGCGATGTCCGGGGCGCTGCCGTGCACCGGCTCGAACACGGCGTACTCCCACCCCAGGTTCGCTCCCGGGGCCAGCCCGAGGCCTCCCACCAGGCCGGCGCACAGGTCGGAGATGATGTCGCCGTACAGGTTGGGAAGCAGGATCTCGTCGAGTGTCTCGGGCTCCCAGGCCAGCCACATGGCCAGCTCGTCCACCTGCATCGGCTCGAGCTCGATGTCCGGATAGGCCGCCGCTTCCTCCATCGCGGTCCCCAGGAACACCCCGTCGGAGAACCGCATGATGTTCGCCTTGTGGCCCACGGTGATCCGTTTCCGCCCGTTCCGGCGGGCGAAGTCGAACGCGAACTGCACGATCCGGCGGGTCCCCGTCACCGAGATCGGCTTCACCGTCACACCGGCGTCCGGCCGGAGCTCCACCCCGCCCAGCTCCCGCAGGAGGTCCCGGAGCCGGGCCGCCTGATCGGAGCCACGTTCGAACTCGATCCCGGCGTACAGGTCCTCCGTGTTCTCCCGGATCACCACCAGGTCGAGCGGCGGATGGTGGGTGAGAGTCCCGGGCAACGTGCGGGAGGGCCGGACCGCGGCGAACAGGTCGAGCTCCTGGCGCAGGGCCACGTTGACGCTGCGGAACCCCGTCCCGACCGGCGTGGTGATGGGCCCCTTCAGCGCGGTGCGGGAATGCCGGATGGAATCGAGGACCCGGTCCGGGAGGGGAGTTCCCTCCCGCTGCATGACGGCGGTGCCGGCCTCCTGGACGTCCCACCGGAGCTCCACGCCGGTGGCCTCCAGCACCACCCGCGCCGCGTGGGCGACCTCGGGACCGATGCCGTCGCCCGGGATCAGCGTCACCAGGTGGGCCACGGCCGAACCTTACCCAGGAAGGCGAGAGGGGGCGGCGCTCGAGGCCGCCCCCGCCGCTCGGTCGATGGTCCTAGTTGGGGACCGTGTAGATGTCGGTCTGCCCCAGCGGTGGGCCCAGGCTCGTCCGTCCGTCGGTCCACATCGGGTACTCCACGCCGTTGCCTGCCGCGGCGACCCCGATGTAGTCCCCGATGAAGGCGCCGGAGCTGAAGAACCCGTTGTTCGGGTTCCACGACGCGGTGCTGATGTCCACGTTGGACAGGAACACCGAGGTGTCCAGGGTCTGCTGCTCGAAGGTCTCGATGTTCACGTTGCCCGGGTCGTTCCGGCAGTCCAGCCAGATGATGTGCGTGATGCCCTGGGGGTCGACGGCGATCCACGGGAAAAACTGGTCGTTGGGCGCCGGGTTCCCGAAGGAGTCGGTGGACACGAACCGCATGTCCGACCAGGTCTGGCCGTAGTCGAGCGACTCGGTGTAGCTGATGTCCGCGCCCGAGACGTTGCGGTTGATGTTGTTCTGCACCGCGTACTCCAGCGCGTGGCGGACCGGATTGAAGACCACGTTGGCGGACGTCGACGCGGGGATGCGAGCCAGCTTGCCGGGGAGGAGGTCCGACGGATCCGGGTTGTCGGCCCACTGCCCGGCCTTGTCCACTCGCACCAGCGTGCCGAGCGTCCCGTCGGGGGCCAGGCGCTTGTAGTAGATACCCCGGTCGATGGAGGTGTTGCAGTCCTCCGACATGAAGGTGATGCCCACGCCGCCCTGGTCGTCCGGGGCGGCCTGGACTCCCTGGTCGGCGGAGGTGCCGACGCCCTTGCTCTTGGGTGCCCTGGGCATGACGTGGATGTGGGTCCACGACGTGTCGGTCAGGTCGCCGTCGTGGTTCGCGTCCACCTGGTCGGTGTAGGCGAGCTGGGCGGGACAGAAGTTGCTGAACCCGCTCGGCTGGATGTGGAACTTCACGTAGGTCAGGTACAGCCGGCCGAAGTGCGGGCTGCCCAGGGCGTTGTCCACGGCCAGCTGCTCCTTGTCGTAGAACACCGCCGGGTTGACGCTGCCGTCGGCATGGACGTTCGTGACGCCGGTGGCGCTGAAGCGGGCGGGGGTCCAGTGGTCGCCGTTGTCGGCCGAGCGGATGATCTCGATCTCCGATTCGGGGTGGGCCCGCATGAAGCACAGCTGGCTGGCGTAGAACGCGTGGTCCCGCAGGCTGTACACGACCGACGGGTCGCCGCCGGAGCAGAAGTCACCGGTGGCGTGGACCCGAGGGGTGAGGAAGGTGCTGGTCCAGTGGTTGCCGCCGTCGTGCGTGGTGCCGATCCACAGCCCGCCGTCCACGTAGTCGTTGGACGCGGCCACCGCGGTCATGGGGTCGGTCGCGCTGTAGGCCACGGCCGTCTCGTTCTGCGGGACCGGCGGGCTGGAGTCGGTGTTGGCCTGGAGGTTGCCGAGGGGGCCGGCGGCCGGCGCGGCGCCCGGGTTCCTGGTCCTCGCGGCCCCCGCGGCGTCCGCGTACTGGGCCTGGGCCTTGATCACTCCGGGGGAGAGGAAGGCGCGAACACCGGCAGAGATCCCTCCCGAATAGTGGCGGACGTGCTTCACCCACCGGGGAGTGGAGTCGTGATTCCTCGCGTGGCGCCCGCTCGCGCCGGCCGAGGTTCCCATCGCGACGAGCGCGGAGACCACGGCCACGGCGAGCGCCGCCCGGAATGCCTTGTTCATGTCATCCCTCCTGTCGGTCGGTGAGGGCTCTCGGTTGGTTCCGGCCCAGCCCTACCGTCGATGTGACCCCATCGTCCTGCCGGGCCGGTGAGGCCGGCGGATTGTAGGCACAGTTGGGCGATTGCGTCCTTTGGCCCGGGGAACAATGCAACCAATCGTGCGGGCGCGGCCGTCGAGACGCCGGCCGCCGGGAGGTCCCGCCGCAACGAGGAGGCCGGCCGCCTGAGCCTCGACCGAGCCGGCCGAAGCGACCCGCCGCTCGGAGCGGCTTCGGCGGATCGAGCTCATGTCCGAGGCTCCACGGACGACTCGGCTATGCTGTCGAGGCCGCCCGCGGGCCGCCGACGAGGCCTCCGGCCGGGCGGTCGACACGAGTGACGGGACCGGGCAGATGCACGCGATTCGGCATGCCGTTCGGAGGGTGAGCTGATGTCGCACGCTCCCATCGGTGACGTCCTGGAGGGGTCGGAGCGAGCCCTTCGGCCTCCCGACGCCGGGCCGACGCGGCGGGGCACGGTCGGCACCAAGCCGGCCACGCTGCGGCCGGACGCCTGGTGGCTCCAACCCATGGCCACGGGCGTGGTGCTGCTCGCGTTCGTGGCCTACGCGACATGGGTGGCGTTCCAGGGCAAGCACTATTTCGCCCCTCCCGCGTACCTGTCGCCGTTCTACTCGCCATGTCTGGCCAGCGGATGCGGCGTGCACACCAACCTGGCCATCTTCGGGAAGTGGTACACGTGGTCGCCGGCCCTGATCATCCTGATCTTCCCGCTGGGGTTCCGGCTGACCTGCTACTACTACCGCAAGACCTACTACCGGACGTTCTGGTTCTCGCCGCCGGCCTGCGCGGTGGCCGAGCCGCACGGCCGGTACTCCGGCGAGACCCGCTTCCCGCTCATCCTCCAGAACGTCCACCGCTACTTCTTCTACTTCGCGTTCCTGTTCGCGGCCATCCTGACGTGGGACGCCGTGGATGCGTTCCATTGGCCCCAGGGATGGGGCCACGCTGGCCTGGGGACCCTCATGCTGGTGGTGAACGCCGGCCTGATCTGGGGCTACACGCTGTCCTGCCACACCTGCCGCCACCTGTGCGGCGGGAAGCTGAACCGGTTCTCGAGCGCCCGGGTCCGGTACCGGCTGTGGCGGGCGGTGTCGCGCCTGAACGCCAACCACGCCAAGTGGGCCTGGGCCAGCCTGGTGTGGATCGCGCTCACCGACGCGTACATCCGGATGGTTGCCGTGGGCTGGATCAGCGACCCCAAGTTCTTCTAGCGAGGGCGACGACATGGCGGAGCTCGAGACCCACGACCACGACGTGATCGTGATCGGCGCGGGCGGCGCCGGACTCCGCGCCGCGGTGGAGTCCGACGCGCTGGGCGCTCGGACCGCCCTGATCTGCAAGTCCCTCCTGGGCAAGGCCCACACGGTCATGGCGGAGGGCGGCATCGCCGCGGCCCTCGGGAACGTCTACGCCGAGGACAGCTGGCAGATCCATTTCCGCGACACCATGCGCGGCGGCAAGATGCTGAACAACTGGCGCATGGCCCAGATCCACGCCCAGGAGGCTCCGGACCGGGTGCTGGAGCTGGAGGAGCTGGGCGCGCTGTTCGACCGGACCAGGGACGGGCGGATCCTCCAGCGCGACTTCGGGGGCCACCGCTACGCCCGCCTGGCCCACGTGGGCGACCGCACCGGCCTGGAGATGATCCGGACCCTCCAGCAGAACGCCGTGGCCCGCGGGATCGACGTGTTCATGGAATGCACAGTGATCTCGCTGCTGAAGGACGGCGACCGGATCTCCGGTGCACTGGCCTACTGGCGGGAGACCGGGCGGTTCGTGGTGTTCCGGGCGAAGGCGGTCGTGCTGGCCACCGGCGGGATCGGGAAGGCCTGGAAGATCAACTCGAACTCGTGGGAGTACACGGGCGATGGCCACGCCCTGGCGCTGTGGGCGGGGGCGGACCTCATCGACATGGAGTTCGTCCAGTTCCATCCCACGGGGATGGTGTGGCCGCTGTCGGTCCGCGGCATCCTGGTCACCGAAGGCGTGCGCGGCGAGCGCGGCGTGCTCCGCAACAGCAAGGGCGAGCGGTTCATGTTCCGCTACGTCCCCGACTCCCTGCGCTCGGACACCGCGGACACCGAGGACGAGGCCGACCGGTGGTACGACGACCACGCCGGGAATCGCCGCCCGCCCGAGCTGCTCCCCCGGGACGAGGTGGCCCGCGCCATCAACACCGAGGTCAAGGAGGGACGAGGCTCGCCCCACGGTGGGGTGCTCCTGGACATCGCGTCGCGGCGGACGGCGGCCGAGATCGTGCGGGCCCTGCCCGCCATGTACCAGCAGTTCAAGGAGCTGGCCGACGTCGACATCACCAAGGAGCCCATGGAGATCGGCCCGACCTGCCACTACATGATGGGCGGGGTGCGGGTGGACGCGGAGACCCAGGCGTCGACGGTCCCCGGCCTGTACGCGGCGGGGGAGGTGGCCGGCGGGATGCACGGCGCGAACCGTCTGGGGGGCAACTCCCTGTCGGACCTCCTGGTGTTCGGCCGGCGGGCGGGACAGTTCGCGGCCGAGTACGCGCTTGGTGTCGATGCGGCGCCCGAGGTCGACCAGCCGGAAGTCGAGCGCGTCGCGGCGGAGGCCCTGGAGCCCTTCGAGCGGGACCAGGGCGAGAACCCCTACGCCATCCAGCACGACCTCCAGGAGGTCATGCACGAGCTGGTGGGGATCATCCGGACGGAAGGCGAGATGAACAAGGCGCTGGAGGAGATCGAGGCGCTGAGGGACCGGACCGCCCGGACCAGCCTGGAGGGCAATCGCCAGTACAACCCCGGATGGCACCTGGCCCTTGACCTCCGCTCGCTGCTGACGGTGTCGGAGTGCGTCACCCGGGCGGGCCTGGAGCGCAAGGAGAGCCGCGGCGCCCACACCCGCGACGACTTCCCATCGCCGGACCCGGAGTTCGGGAAGGTCAACGTGGTGGTGCGGCAGCGGGGCGGCCAGGTTGCCATCTCGGAGGAGCCCCTGCCGAAAATGCCCGAGGAGTTGCGGGCATTGCTCGAGGAGAAGTCACCGGCGGCGGAGAAGGCGACGGCGGGGGAGAAGGCCTAATGGCGCGGCACGTGGCCATGCGGCTGTGGCGGGGGGACGCCGGGGGCGGCGACTTCCGCGACTACCGGACCACGGTCGAGCCGGGCGAGGTGGTCCTGGACGTCCTGCACCGCATCCAGGCCACGCAGGCCGGCGACCTGGCGGTGCGGTGGAACTGCAAGGCCGGCCGGTGCGGCTCGTGCAGCGCGGAGGTCAACGGGAGGCCCCGGCTCACCTGCATGGCCCGGATGGACGAGTTCTCCGACGGCGAGCCGGTGACGGTCGCCCCCATGCGAACCTTCCCCATCATCAAGGACCTGGTCACCGACGTCTCGTTCAATTTCGAGGTGGCCAAGACGGTGCCGGCGTTCAAGCCCCGTCCCCGGGACCCGGAGCGCGAGAAGGACGGCTACCGCATGGCCCAGGAGGACATCGAGCGGGGCCAGGAGTTCCGCAAGTGCATCGAGTGCTTCCTGTGCCAGAACGTGTGCCACGTCATCCGGGACCACGAGGAGAACAAGGCCAGCTTCTCCGGCCCGCGGTTCTTCATTCGCTACGCCGAGCTCGACATGCACCCGCTCGACACGAACGACCGGACGGAGCTGCTCCGCAAGCAGGCCGGCCTGGGATTCTGCAACATCACCAAGTGCTGCACCGAGGTCTGCCCCGAGGACATCCACATCACCGACAACGCGATCATCCCGCTGAAGGAGCGCGTGGTGGACCGCCACTACGATCCGGTGGTGAGGCTGGGCTCGAAGCTGTTCCGGCGCAAGCGGGACGGCAGCTCGAGCTGACGTCCGGCGTCGTCAGGTTCCCAGGTACTCCTTGGGGTTCACGGGGACCGAGCCGTCGACGATGCCGGCCTTGAGCTCCGCCAGCCGGTGCTGAAGCGGCTGCGGGACCCGGGAGCCGAGGTCGTGGAACGGGGCCAGGTCGACTCCCCCGTTCTCGAGGGTGCCGACGTAGGTGCCCCCCTCGAACGTGCCGCCCACGACTTGTTTCATCGCCGCCTCGACAGCGACGTCGATCCGCTTGCGGATGCTGGTGAGCCACAGCGGGCCGAACTCCGGTGCGGACAGGAACTGGTCCGTGTCCACGCCGACGAGGAGCACGCCGTGGGCAGCTCGGGCCGCGCGGGCCGCGCCCAGGCCGGCCCCGCCTGCCACGGGCAGGATGACATCGGCGCCCTCGGAGATGAAGGCCCGGGCGATGCGAGCGGCCGCGGCCTGGTCGAAGAAGGCGGTGGAGGGACTCGTGGAGACGAACGTGCCGACCCTCGTGGCGGGGTCCCATCCCAGGAGGTGGACGTCGCTGCCGGTATCCAGGTTGTACTTCAGGATCCCTGCGGCGAACCCGTCCATGAACAGCGTGACCGGCGGGATGTCCAGGCCCCCGAACGTCCCGATCTTCCCCGTCCGGGTCACGCCGGCCGCGAGATACCCGGCCAGGAAGGCTGCCTGGTTCGTCTGGAATGCCAGCCCCCGGACGTTATGGGGGAGCCGGCCGGAGGGATCCACGACCGCGAAGTCCTGGTCAGGGTTCGCGCTCGCCGCCTCGACGGTGGCCGCCTGGATCACGAATCCGGTGGTCACGATCAGGCTGCATCCCTGGTCGATGGAGGCCTGGATGTTCGGTGCGTAGTCCTTCTGCGACTTCGACACCCGGACGCTCGTGTTGATCCCGAGATCGGCGGTGGCCCGGGTCAGGCCCTCGTAGGCGGCCTGGTTGAAGCTCTTGTCGTTCACGTTGGGGCTGTCGGTGACCTCGCATCCCGTGAACCCCGCGCCCGGCTTCGCCGTGCCGCCCCCGGCACGAGTGAGCGCGAAGCCCCCGGCCGCGGCAACCACAGCGCCGGCGAGAAGCGCGGCGACCACCCGACGCCGTCTCCATCTCCTTCCCGGCGAGACCACGGGGGGCTCACCGGTCGGAACCCCGAGCTCCGTCCGCGCCGCTCCCGCGAGCTCACCGCAGGTCGCGTGGCGGTCCTTCGGGGACTTGGCCATGGCCTTGGCGACGACGCCGTCGATGCCTTCCGGGAGCTCTGGCCGTTTGGCGGTGACCCGCGGGGGCTTCTCGTGCACGTGGGCCCACAAAGCGGCAGCCTCCACCTCGCTGGGAAATGGTGGCTCCCCGGCGAGGCACTCGTACAGCACGCAGCCGAGCGAGTAGACGTCGGCGCGGCCGTCCACAAGTTGGCCCTGGATCTGCTCGGGAGCGATGTAGTCGACCGAGCCGAGGATCTGGCCGGTCTTCGTCAGGTCGCGTCCTCCTGCCTCCCGCTTGGTGAGGCCGAAGTCGGAGACGTACACGTGGTCGATCGAGCCGGAGCCCGACGGTTTCGCCAGGAGGATGTTTCCCGGCTTCACGTCCCGATGGATGAGGCCGTGGTCGTGGGCGGCGTCCAGCGCGTCCGCCGCCTGGGACACGATGGACGCGGTCCGGATCGGATCGAGTCGCCCCAGCTCGTCCAGCAACCGCCGGAGGTCGCTCCCCTCGACGTAGCGCATCGCGATGTACAGCACCCCGTCCACCTCGCCCGCCCCGTAGATCGGGATGATGTTCGGGTGGTCGATCGACGCCGCGGCGTTCGATTCCCGGACGAAGCGCTCCCGGAAGCTCTCGTCCTCGGCCAACTCGGGAGCCAGGAGCTTGAGGGCGACCTTGCGGCTGGGGAACAGCTGCTCGGCCAGGTAGACGACGCTCATCCCGCCCCGGCCCAGCAGGGACTCGATGCGGTATCCGGCGAGCTCGGTGCCGAGGCGAGGATCCGTGCTCATCCTGGCCGGGGTTGTATCACCTGGTCCGGGCTTCGGATAGGGCGCACGACACTCGGTCCGCTTGCCAGGTGGCCGCGCCGAGGGCAGGCTTCGCGGGAGCGTCGATGGGTGATGCGGTGTTCGGGCGTGAGGCGGAGCTGTCGGTCGTGGAGGCCTTCCTCGACGACGCCCGGGGCGGGCCGGTGGCGCTGCTGCTGGACGGGGAGTCGGGGGTCGGGAAGACGACACTGTGGCGGGAAGGGGTCCAGGCGGCCCGGGACCGCTCGTACCGGGTGCTGAGCTGCCAGCCCGCCGAGTCCGAGGCCAAGCTCTCGTTCGCCGCGCTGGGCGACCTCATCGGCGGCGCCTTGGACGAGACCGAGGTCGCGCTTCCCGGCCCGCAGGCTCGGGCCCTGGACGTGGCCCTGTTGCGGGCGGAGCCCGAAGGTGCGCCGCCGGACAGCCGGGCGGTGTCGCTGGCCGTCCTCGAGGTCATCCGCTCCCTCGCCGCCACGGGGCCGGTCGTCCTGGCAGTGGACGACGTCCAGTGGCTGGATGCGCCCACCGCGCGGGTGCTGGAGTTCGCGCTCCGGCGTTTGGAGGCGGAGCCCGTTGGGCTGCTGGCCACCCAGCGGACCGGCGAGGGGGCGGGTGTCCCGTTCGGACTGGACCGGTTCCTGCCCGAGCACCGGTTCCGCCGGCTGACCGTCGGGCCGCTCACGGTCGATGCGCTGGGGCAGCTGCTTCGGGCCCGGTTGGGGCAGGGGTTCCTCCGGCCCACGCTGGTCCGGCTGCACGAGATGTCGGAGGGGAACCCCTTCTTCGCCATCGAGATCGCCCGGGCGTCCATCCGGGGCGACAAGCCCGCGACCGGCCAGCTCCTCCCGGTCCCGCAGAGCCTCCGGGAGCTGGTTCGCCGGCGCCTGGACGCCCTCCCCGCCGACGCCCGGGAGGCCCTCCTGGCGGCCGCGGCGCTCTCGTCGCCAACGGTCGAAGCGGTGCGGGCTGCGGTTGGGGGCGACGACGCCGTCGAGGAGGGCCTGGCCAGAGCGGTGGAGGCTGGAGTCATCGAGGTCGACCGGGGCCAGATCCGCTTCTCCCACTCCCTGTTCGGGTCCGTGATCTTCTCGGAAGCGTCCTCCGAGCAGCGTCGCGCCCTCCACCGGCGCCTGGCCGCCGTGTCCACCGACCCGGAGGAGGGGGCCAGGCACCTCGCGCTCGCCGCGGAGGGCCCGGACGAGGACGTGGCGGCCGCGCTGGACGAGGCGGCCCGGCGGGCCCGTTCCCGAGGTGCGCCGGACGCCGCCGCCGAGCTGGCGGAGATGGCCCTGCGGCTCACGCCACCCGAAGGCGTGGACGAGGCACGGCGCCGGAGCATGGACGCGGCCGCGCACCACCTCGCAGCGGGCAACACGCCCCGAGCCAGGATGCTGCTGGAGGCGGCGGTGGAGGCCACGCCTCCCGGGCCGGAGCGGGCCCGGGCCCTCCGCGC
>JALYLZ010000190.1 GCA_030774015.1 Actinomycetota bacterium
CGGCGGGCCCGCCGTCGACGAGGAGCGTTACCTGGAGATCTGGAACCTCGTGTTCATGCAGCACGAGATGAACGACGCGGGCGACATCGTCGGTGACCTCCCCAACAAGAACATCGACACCGGCAGCGGCCTGGAGCGGGTCGCCATGGTCCTCCAGGACAAGCCCAGCTTCTACGAGACCGACCTGTTCCAGCCGCTGATGGCGGTGGCGGAGGAACTGGCCGGCCGCAAGTACGGCGAGGACGAGCGGGCCGACGTCAGCCTGCGGATCCTGGCCGAGCACGGCCGGGCCACCGCGTTCCTGGTGGCCGACGGGGTGCAGCCGTCGAACGAGGGCCGGGGATACGTCCTTCGGCGGATGCTCCGCCGGGTCGTCTCGCATGCGCGCCGGCTCGGCATCGAGCGCATGGTGACCGAGCCGCTGGCCGAGGCCACGGTGGAGAGCTTCGGGGACGCGTACCCCGAGCTGGTCGAGAACCGGGAGTACGTGCTCCAGGTGGTGGCCTCGGAGGAGGAGCGGTTCCGGGCCACCCTCCGCCAGGGGCTGGTCCTGTTCGAGCATGAAGTGGAGGGGGCCTCCGGCGGCCGGCTCCCGGGCGATGTTGCGTTTCGCCTCCACGACACCCACGGCTTTCCCCTGGAGCTGACCATGGAGCTCGCGGCCGACCACGGGCTGGAGGTCGACACCAACCGCTTCGCCGAGCTCATGGAGGAGCAGCGGCGCCGGGCCCAGGACGCCGCCAGGCGGGTGGGCGCCGGATCGGAGTCCTTCGGGGCGCCCGAGACGGAGTTCGTCGGCTATGAGCGCCTGGAGGAGGAGGGCCATGTGCTGGCCCTGCTCGGTCCCGGCGGCGAGGAGCTGGACGTCGCCGCGGAGGGCCAGGACGTCCGGGTGTTCCTGGACCGCACGCCCTTCTACGCCGAGTCCGGTGGGCAGGTCGGCGACACCGGGGCGATCCGCACGGCGGGCGGGACGGTTCGGGTCCGGGACGCGCAGTGGGCGGGTCCCCGTTCGATCGTCCACATCGGACGGGTCGAGTCGGGTGAGGTCCGCCGGGGCGAGGACGCGGAGGCCCGGGTGAACCCGGACTCGCGGGAGGCCACGGCTCGCTCGCACACCGCCACCCACGTCGTCCACTGGACCCTGCGGAACCTGTTGGGCGAGCACGCCCGGCAGGCCGGATCGCTGGTGGCGCCGGGTCGGCTGCGGTTCGACTTCAGCCACCATCAGGCCCTGCCCCAGGACGTGCTGGAGGAGGCGGAGTACACGGCGAACCGGCGGCTGGCCGAGGACTCGCCGGTGCGCGCGTACGAGACGACCATGGACTACGCGAAGAGCCAGGGCGCCATCGGGCTGTTCGGCGAGAAGTACGGCGACATCGTGCGGGTGGTCGAGATCGGCGACTACTCGCGGGAGCTGTGCGGGGGAACCCACGTGCCCCACACGGGAAAGGTGGCCGTGGTCCGGATCCTGGGCGAGGGCAGCATCGGCTCCGGGATGCGCCGGATCGAGGCGCTGGTGGGGCCGGACGCCCTGAAGCGGGTGAACGCGGAGCGCCGCCTGCTGGAGGAGGTCACGGCCGCGATCGGCGCCGGGGACCCGGAGAGCGCTCCCGAGCGGGCCCGCCGTGCCATGGAGCGGATCAAGCAGCTCGAGAGCGAGCTCGGGAAGATCCGCAAGGGAGACCGGGCCGCGATCGTGGACTCCCTGGCCGGCCAGGCCACCCGCGTGGATGGAGTGTCACTGGTGGTCGCTACGCTCCCCGGCGAGGATGCCGACGGACTGCGCGAGCTGGCCCAGACCCTGCGGTCCCGCCTGGAGCGGGACGGCGCGGGCGCCGCCGTCCTGGGGAACGCCGACGGAGGCCGGGCCCTGCTGGTGGCGGCGTGCACGCCGGCGCTGGTGCAGCGCGGGGTGCGGGCGCCGGCGCTGCTGGAGCCGGCGGCGAAGACCATCGGAGGGGGAGCGGGCGGTAAGGACATCCTGGCGTTCGCGGGTGGCCGGGAGGCCGCCGCCCTCGACCGCGCCCTGGGGACCATCCCCGCCCGCCTGGAAGAGCTCCTCCGGGGGAGCTGACCACGGGCGATCCCCGCGGCCCAGCGGCTGGCCGGGTCCTGGGGCTGGACCTGGGCGACGTCCGCATCGGCGTGGCCATCTCGGACGACCGCCGCCGGATGGCCGTTCCCCTGGGAACGGTCCGGACGGGCGCGCCCCAGGACCTGAAGTCCATCGCCGCGCTGGTTCGGGACAACGACGTGAAGCTGGTCGTGGTGGGCCACCCGCTGTCCATGTCCGGACAGCCGGGGACGGGGGCACGGCATGCGGAGCAGTTCGCCGGCGCGCTGGGCTCCTTCCTCGACGTGCCGGTGGTGATGCACGACGAGCGGCTGTCCACCGTGCAGGCCGACCGGGCCCTCCGTGACGCGGGGGTGAGTGGGCGGGACCGCCGCCGGGTGGTCGACCGGCAGGCCGCCACGGTCATCCTCCAGTCCTACCTGGACGTCGAGCAGGCACGGAGGCCGGGCGGAAGCTCAGCTTAGGAAGCACAGCGGAACCGGGTATGCTCCCCGGCGCCGATGTTCGAGGGCCCCCCGGAGTCGACGCGCCGCGGCCCGCGCCACGCTCGCCCCCGGCGGCGGAAGCGGTGGATCGCGGTCCTGCTGGTGCTGGCTCTTCTGGCCGGAGGCGGGTTCTACGCCGCGACCACCTATTACCACTGGTGCCAGGAGGCCTCGGGTCCGCAGCGGCCCGTCACCCTGACCATCCCGGAGGGGACCAGCGGGAGCTCGATCGTCTCGCTGCTCCACGACAAGGGCGTGATCCGGTGCGACCTCATCGACAAGTTCGTCCTTCGTCGCAAGGGCATCTCGAACGAGTTCCGCGCCGGCACCTTCCACCTCACCACCAACATGGCACTGGACGACGCCATCACCGTCCTGACGGCGCCGCCCCACAAGGCGGTCACGGTTCGCCTGACCATCCCGGAGGGCTGGCGCCTCACCGAGATCGCGGCCCGGGTCCACGCCCTGTTCGACATCCCGGCGAAGGAGTTCCTGACGGAAGCGACCAGTGGGAGCTACACGCTGCCGCCTTACCTTCCGGACGGCAAGCGCACCGTGGAGGGGTTCCTGTTCCCGGAGACGTATCAGGTGGTGAAGAAGAACGCCACCGCCGGAAGCATCATCCGGCTGCTGCTGGCCCAGTTCCAGAAGGAGGTCCAGGACCTCCCGTGGCAGAACGCGAAGAAGCTGGGGGTCACGCCGTACCAGGTGGTGACGATCGCCTCGATGATCGAGCGGGAGGCGAAGCTGGACAAGGAGCGGCCCCTCATCGCCGCGGTCATCTACAACCGCCTGAAGATCAACATGCGGCTCGAGATCGACGCCACGCTCCAATACGTCGACCCGGACCCGTCCAACGGCCTCACCGTGTCCGACCTGGCCATCCAGAGCCCGTACAACACCCGGCTGCATGCCGGCCTCCCTCCCACGCCGATCGCCAGCCCCCGGTTGAGCTCGATCGAGGCCGCGCTCAACCCTGCGCACGTGAGCTACCTGTACTACGTGCTGTGCCCGAAGGACGGGCCCGGACAGCATCGGTTCTCCACGTCCTACGACGACTTCCTCAAGAACAAGAACGAGTGCCTGGGCTAGGGGGCCTGGATGGTCGCGGGGACCGCACCCGCCTGGCCGGCATCATCGGGTGGCCGGTCGATGAGAGCCTCTCGCCGGCCATCCACAACGCGGCGTTCCAGGCGCTCGGCCTGGACTGGACCTACGTCACGCTCCCGGTTCCGCCTCGGAAGCTCCGGCGGGCGTTCCGGAAGCTTCGGCGAACCGCCCGCTTCGGTGGCGCCAACGTCACCATGCCCCACAAGGAGGGCGCGGCCCGGCTGGTGGACGAGCTCACCGAGGACGCGAGGCTCCTCCGGGCGGTGAACACCATCGCCCTCGGTCCCGGGGGCTTCGCCGGACACAACACGGACGCGCCCGGGTTCACCAGGTTCCTGGAGGACGACGCCGGCTACGACCCCGCGGGACGGTCGGCCCTGGTGCTGGGGGCGGGGG
>JALYLZ010000191.1 GCA_030774015.1 Actinomycetota bacterium
CGCCTGCACTCGTTCCATGCGGCCGGATCACTAACCTTGCGCCACCGTGGGTGTCATCAAGCTCGTGCTGGCGTATGACGGGACCCGGTTTCATGGGTGGGCTCGGCAGCTTGGCGGGGTTCGGACCGTGCACGGCGTGCTCGAGGACAGCCTCGGTCGGATTCTCGGGGACGTGCCGGACCTGTCGGCGGCCGGGCGCACGGACACGGGCGTGCATGCGCGCGGCCAGGTCGTCTCGTTCACGGCCGAGGCCGACCCCGCGCGCATCCAGCGGTCGCTGAACCGCATGCTCGCGCCGGAGGTGGTCGTGGTCAGCGCGAAGCGGGCGCCGGACGGGTTCGACGCTCGGCTGAGCGCGACGGCTCGGGAGTATCGCTACCGCATCGACACGGGGGCGTGGCCGGATGCGTTCACGGCCAGGTTCGTATGGCATCGGCCCGGGGAGCTGTCCCTCCCGGCGATGCGGCGAGCGGCGGGCGATCTGGTGGGGGAGCACGACTTCGCGTCGTTCTGCCGGGCTCGGACCCCGCCCGCTTCCACCGTTCGCCGGGTGGAGCGGCTATCCGTCTCCGTGCGGGGCGATCGCGTGGAGATCGGCGCGCGGGCGAACGCGTTCTGCCATCAGATGATGCGGAGCCTGGTGGGCACGCTGGTGGCCGTGGGGAAGGGCAAGATGCCGGCCGATTCGATGCCCGCCGTCCTGGAGGCCCGCGACCGGGCCGCCGCCGCCCAGATGGCGCCACCTCACGGCCTCACGCTCGAGCGCGTCGTCTACGGCCGTGGCAAGCTCTAGCTGTGCACGAGGCTACTCGACCCTTCTTGCGAGCGACTCCGTCGTCGGCGCTGGATTTGCACCGACCCCTCCGCGATGAGATCGCCGCCCAGGACACCGCCCTCTCCGGCCCGCTCGCCTCTCGGGGGTTCAGAGTCGTAGGAGACCACCCGGCTCTGCGTGTCTATGACCGAGGCCTGGTTGCCCGCGTGTGCGAACTCATCGATGTGGAGTTCCCGGTGAGGCAGCCCTGATGGGGAGGGGCGGCCGCGATCGCCGACTTCCAGAACGGACAATTCGCATGTGACCTGAGTGGTAATGGCGTGACGGCCCTCCCAATAGGGCGGCCAGGGAAACTGCGACGGTACGGGCGACGCCCGTCCCGGGTTCCGCCCGATCGATGGCCGGTGAGGTCGTCAACGATTGGACCGCGGTGTGGCTCAGTGGGCTGGGTGAGTGGGTGCCGTCCATCGCTGGCCCTCGTCCCAGTTTGCGGCCAGGAGCAGGTGGGAATAGGCTCGACTCTCGGTCGGCGGTCGGCATCAACAAGGACGGGAGGTATCCGTATGGCTTTTCTTGTCGGGGTATTCGAGGGAGACTTCGACGCCTTCAAGCAGCAGTTCGACTCGGACCCTCTGGGTCGCAGGCAAGTCGCCAAGGGACACACGATGCTTCGTGGCGTTGATAACCCCAACGAGATATTCCTGAGGGTGGAGTTCGATTCCGCCGAGGCGGCCAAGTCGTTCCAGGAGAAGGTTCTTGGCTCGGATGTGCTGGGGAACGTGAACGTGAAGGTTCCTCCGACGGTGGCCGAGATGGCGGACCAAGCCGCGTACTAGGACGCGACTCAAGCCAGCGCCGCTTAACGGCTCGCCGGCTTCCAAAGGAGTGGCTCACCGAAGCCGCTCGGGACTGGCGTGGACGCGAGCCGCCACGGCGGTCCCGACGGGTCCAGGTCCCTTTCTCCCTATCGCTTCTCGCCTTTGACGGTGGTGCGTTCTCGCAGGTAGCATTGCGTGTCGGCCGCGTTCCGGCCGCTTCTTTTCGTATGAAGACCTACACCCCGAAACCGCAGGACATCGAGCGACGCTGGTTCGTCGTGGATGCCGACGGTGCCGTGCTGGGCCGCCTGGCGTCGGAGGTGGCGAAGATCCTGCGGGGCAAGCACAAGCCGATCTTCGCTCCCCACGCCGACACCGGCGACCACGTCATCGTGATCAACGCCCGCGGCATCCGCCTGACCGGGGGCAAGGAAGAGAAGAAGATCGCCTACCACCACTCGGGCTATCCGGGCGGGCTTCGGGAGACGCGGTACTCGCGCCTGTTGGCCGAGCGGCCGGTGTTCGTGGTGGAGAAGGCCATCAAGGGCATGCTTCCCAAGAACCGCCTGGGGCGGGCCATGGTCCGCAAGCTCCAGGTGTACGAGGGTCCCGAGCATCCCCACCAGGCCCAGCAGCCCTCCCCGCTCGCGCTGGGGGAGGTTCCCGCGTGGACGGGGCTCCCGGCGCCGAAGCCGAAGGCTGCACGCCCCACCAAGCAGGAGGCCGCGCGGCGGCCCAAGGGACGCCGCGGCGAGGCCGCTCCGCAGGCCAAGCCGGCCGCCAAGCGAGCCGGGGCCAAGCGGACCTCGGCGAAGGGCACCGCCCGGAGCACGGCGAAGCGGGGCACAACGAAGACGACGGCGAAGACCACCGCGAAGAAGTCCACCGCGCGTTCCGCCCCGGCCCCGAAGACGGCTGCGGCGGAGGAGAAGCCCGCGCGCGGTCGCCGGCGGTCCCGCAAGACCAGCGAGGAGAGCTAGATGGCACAGGCCGCTTCGAATGGAACGGGACGGCGAAAGGAGGCCGTGGCCCGGGTGCGGGTGATCCCGGGGACGGGCCGCTTCGAGCTGAACGGCCGCTCCCTGGAGGAGTACTTCACCACCCGGGCCCACCGGATGATCGTCACCGAGCCCCTTCGCCTGGTGGGCAAGGAGAAGGAGCTCGACGTGCTGGCCCACCTGGGCGGCGGCGGCGTGAGCGGCCAGGCGGGGGCGCTCCGCCACGGTATCGCCCGCGCCCTCCTCGAGCTCGACCTCGAGCTGCGGCCGGCCCTCAAGAGCGAGGGCATGCTGACCCGGGACGCCCGCGAGAAGGAGCGGCGCAAGTACGGCCTGAAGAAGGCTCGCAAGGCTCCTCAGTACTCGAAGCGGTAGTCGCCGGCTCGAAGCGGGTAGCCGCCGGCCGGAAGCCGAGGCGCTACTCGGACGGAGGTGCCGTCTCGGCCTCGTCCCAGTTCGTTCCCTCCAGGAGGTCCTCGTCGTCGTGCACGCGAACCGAACCCCGCCCGATCTCCTCGAGAATCAAGCGCGCCTGGATCTCGAGCTCCACCGGCACCCACAGGTGCACGGGCCCCATGCGGTAGGGGCCCTCTCCCTCGCCCTTCAGCACCACCGGGATCCCGTCGGACTCCAGCCTTCCCCGGGCCAGGTAGCCCTCGGTGAGGGAGTGGGTGGAGAAGATCCGGACCAGGGTCCCGGAGAGGCGATCGTCCATCACACCATTCTGAGCGTTCCGCCGATCCGACGACACCCTGACGGCTCGCGGGGCCCCGCTTTCCGGGGCGCGGGCGGGGCCCGCGGGTAGGCTGGCGGTCCATGGGACGGCTGTTCGGGACCGACGGCGTTCGCGGCGTGGCGGGCCGTGACCTCACCGCCGACGTGGCCCGGTCGCTCGGGATGGCCGCGGTGGCCGTGCTGGGCCGCCACGGCGTGGAACGGCCCGTCTTCGTGGTGGGCCGGGACACCCGCGCGTCCGGGGAGACGCTCGAGCGCGCCCTCGTCGAGGGGATCCAGGCAGGCGGGGGCGACGTGCTCGTGGCCGGTGTCCAGACCACCCCCGCGGTGGCGTTCCTGACCGTCGACCTGGGGGCGGCGGCCGGCGCGGTTCTCTCTGCATCGCACAACCCACCCGAGTACAACGGGATCAAGTTCTTCGGCCAGCGGGGATACAAGCTCCCCGACGAGCTGGAGGACGAGATCGAGGTGGCGCTCGCGGAGGGTCTTCCGCGGCAGGGCGTTTCCGCCGGTGACGTGCGGGAGCTTCCGGAGGCGGCCGAGCGGTACCTCGCGCACCTCGTCACGGCCGCCGGAGGCCGCCTGGACGGGATGCGCGTGGTGGTGGACTGCGCCAACGGGGCCGCGTTCGCGGTGGCGCCGGAGGCCCTGCGGCGCCTGGGGGCCGAGGTCCACCCGCTGTTCGACCGCCCCGACGGCCACAACATCAACGTCGGATGCGGCGCCATGCACCCCGAGGTCGTCGCCGAGGCGGTGGCCCGGCTGGGGGCGGACGCGGGGGTCGCGCACGACGGCGACGCGGACCGCGCCCTGTTCGCCGATGCTCACGGGTCGATCGTGGACGGCGACCAGGTGCTGGCGGCCTGCGCCTTTGCGTTGCGCGACGCCGGACGCCTGGCCGGGAACGCCGTCGTGACGACCGTCATGGCCAACCTGGGGTTCCACCGGTCCATGGAGGACGCCGGGATCGAGGTCCTCTCCACGAAGGTCGGCGACCGCTACGTCCTGGAGGAGATGCTCCGCTCCGGGGCGGCGGTGGGCGGCGAGCAGTCGGGCCACGTGATCTTCCGAGACCACGCCACCACCGGCGACGGGGTGCTCACGGCCATCAAGTTCCTGAGCTTGGCCGCGGCCCGGGGAGCGTCGCTCCAGGAAGTGGCGGCCTGCATGCGCCGGTACCCGCAGGTGCTGGAGAACGTCGAGGTGGCCGACCGCGACGGCCTGGAGGACGCCACGGACGTGTGGACCGCGGTGAAGGAGGCCGAGCGCGACCTGGGGGACCGGGGCCGGGTCCTGGTCCGGGCTTCGGGGACCGAGCCGCTCGTCCGGGTGATGGTGGAGGCGGAGTCCGAGGAGGAGGCCGCCGCCCACGCTCGGGCCATCGCCGACCGGGTCCGGCTCGCCCTGGGCTGAAAAACGGCCCGCCCCGGGCTGAAACGGCTGCCGGGGGCCGCCCGGGCCGAACCACGCCACGGGGGCCCCCCGAGAGACCTAGGGCCAACGAACGGTTTACTGCGGCGGCTGCGTTGGTACCATCCAGCGATCGTGTGCGGAATCGTGGGGTACACCGGCCCCGAGGAAGCGCTTCCCATCATCCTCGAAGGGCTCAGGCGTCTCGAATACCGGGGATACGACTCGGCGGGCGTCGCCATCGTCGACGGCGGCCTCCACGTGCGCAAGCGCCAGGGGAAGCTGTCGGTGCTGGAGGCGACGCTGGGCGAGGAGCCCGCGCCGCCGGGCACGGCGGGGATGGGGCACACCCGGTGGGCAACCCACGGGGTCCCCTCCGACGTCAACGCCCACCCCCACGTGGACTGCCACGGCCGGATCGCCGTGATCCACAACGGGATCATCGAGAACTTCGCGGCGCTCCGGGAGCGCCTGGAGAAGGACGGGCACACCCTCGTCTCCGACACCGACACCGAATGCATCGCCCACCTGCTGGAGGAGCACTTCGACGGCGACCTGGGCGACGCGGTGCGGGCCACGGTCCGGGAGCTCGAGGGCGCCTATGCCATCGTCGCGCTGACCGTGGACCAGCCCGACCGCATCGTGGGGGCGAAGGTCTCCTCGCCGCTCGTGGTGGGCCTCGGCGACGGAGAGACCATGCTGGCCTCGGACATCCCCGCCGTGCTCCAGCGCACCCGCACGGTGATCCCGTTGGAGGAGGGCCAGGTCGTCGAGCTCGGTCCCGACGGCGTGGCCATCACCGACTTCGAGGGGAACCCCATCCTGGCGACGCCGCTGGAGGTGCACTGGGACGTCGCGCGGGCCCAGAAGTCCGGCTACGACGACTTCATGCTGAAGGAGATCTACGAGCAGCCCGCGGCTATCCGCGACACCCTGGTGGGGCGGGTCAGCCCGGCCGGGCACCTGTCGCTCGACGAGCTCCGGGTGAACGAGGACCTCCTGCGTAACGTCGACAAGGTCTTCGTGGTGGCGTGCGGCACGGCCTTCCATTCCGGGTTGGTGGCCAAGTACGCCATCGAGCACTGGACCCGGCTCCCGGTGGAGATCGAGATCGCGTCGGAGTTCCGGTACCGGGATCCCGTCCTGGACAGCCGGACCCTGACCCTGGGCGTCTCCCAGTCGGGCGAGACCATCGACACGCTGGAGGCCGTCCGGCACGCCCGGAACCAGGGTTCGCACGTCATCGCCATCACCAACACCGTGGGGTCGTCCATCTCCCGTGAGGCCGACGGCGTGCTCTACACCCACGCCGGTCCCGAGATCTGCGTGGCTGCCACCAAGACGTTCGCCACCCAGATGGTGGCGCTGCACCTGCTCGCGCTGTACCTGGCCCAGCTCCGCGGGACGAAGTTCCCCCACGAGATCACGGACAGTGTGGCGTCGATGGCGGAGCTTCCCGCGCAGGTGGAGCGGACCCTGCTGCTGGACGCGCAGGTCTCCGAGATCGCGGAGCAGTACGCGCAGGCGCCGGACTTCCTGTTCATCGGCCGCCACACCGGCTACCCGGCGGCCCTGGAGGGCGCGCTGAAGCTGAAGGAGATCTCCTACATCCACGCGGAGGGGTACGCGGCCGGCGAGCTCAAGCACGGCGCCATCGCGCTGGTGGAGGAGGGCGTCCCGGTGGTGGCCGTGGCCACGGAGTGCCACGTGTACCCGAAGATCCTGTCGAACATCCAGGAGGTCAAGGCCCGGGGAGCCCGGATCATCGCCGTGGCCACGGAGGGCGACCGCCAGATCGGTTCCATGGCCGACCACGTGCTGTTCGTGCCGAGGACGCCGGAGCTGCTGTCGCCGGTGGTGGTGACGGTGCCGCTCCAGCTGCTGGCCTACCGCATCGCCAAGATTCGGGGCTGCGACGTCGACCAGCCCCGCAACCTGGCCAAGAGCGTCACCGTCGAGTAGGCGGCCGTCACCGCCGCGGGCCGCGACGGACGGGGCGGGGCGGATCAGTTCACCACGAGGTCCGGCGACGTCACGCAGGCCGGCGAGGCCTGGAACCGGATGCGGTCCCCGGGCAGGATCGGGCCCCCGCGGGCCAGTTCGAACGCATCGGACCGAGCGGGGATCCGGATCAGGAGGATGAACCCGTAGGCCGACGCCGTCACGTTCGATCGAAACGTCCCCACCACGAACTTCCCGGGGCGGCTGACGATGGCCAGCACCGTCACGTTCGGGTCGATCGATCGTCCTTGGCAGAGATGCCCCTCCACTGTGACCATGGAACCGGCCGGGCCCTCGGGCGGCGTCACGGTCAGCGAGGGCTCCTGCACGGAGGACTCCCGCTGGCGGGCGTAGGCGCGGAGGATCACGAACCACGCCGGCGAGCGGAACCCCGAGACATCGAAGCTCACCTCCATGCGGGTGGCCCCGGGTGTGGGATCCGGTGACACCCGGTACGGGGAGACCGTGGCCCGGCCGATCACCCTTGTGTTCGCGCCCAGCGATGCGGGGGGGCCGGCCAGAGCGATGGCGGGGGACGTCCAGCGGTACGTCCCGGCATGGTCGATGCGGACCAGCACGCTCCGGGCGAACACGTACTCGGGCCCCACGCCCGGGCCCGGACCCAGTGATGGGACCAGGTCGACGTCGGAGAACCGCGGCAGGATCGAGCCGCGACCGGGGTGCTGGTCCAGGACCACTCCTTGCGGGACGCGGTCGCTCGACTGCGGTGCGGCCGTCCGCGCCCCGAGTCCCAGGGATTCCAGGACCCGGGTGGCGGCCTCAACGGTCAGCCCCGACAGCTCCGGGACCCTGACCTGGTCGGTGCCGATGTCCGGGGCCACGCTCACCCGGGAGGGCCGGCCGACCAAGTAGCCCAGCGCGCCGCCCAGGAGGAACACCGCGGTCAGGGCGACCGCCTTCCTCCAGATCGGAGCACCGGAGTCGTCCATGGGCTGGGACCGGGAGTCGTCCATGGGCTGGGGCCCGAGTATCCCATCCGCGCCCCGGTGCTCCCTCCCGGACGTGGGCGCGCCGGAGTCCCGAGGCGGAGCATTAAGCTTCCGGTCAGCGTGAACGTCATCGGCATGGGCGTGGACATCGTCGACGTGGGGCGGATCGCCCGCCTGCTGGAGCGGAGGCCGGGGTTCGTGACCGCGATCTTCTCCGCGGAGGAGATCGCCTACTGCGACGGCTCGGGCCGGCGGGCGGAGTGCTACGCGGCCCGGTGGGCGGCCCGGGAGGCGTGCGCGAAGGCCCTGGGAGGCATCCCCGGAGGGCGGTGGCGGGAGATCCGGGTGGTGCGTTCCGACGACGGCGCGGTCACGCTCGATCTGGACGGGACGGCCCGGGCCCGGGCCCGCGAGGTCGGCGCGGAGCGGTTGCTGGTCTCGTTCGCCCACGAGCGCGGCGCGGCGGTGGCCTGCTGCCTGGCGATGGGATCCTGAAGAGATGAAGCCCATCCTGTCGCCCGCCGAGAGCGCGGCCCTGGACCGCGAGACCCAGGCCCGGGGCATCTCCCCCGCGTTCCTGATGGAGAACGCGGGGCGGGCCGTGGCCAGGGCCGCCGCCGTCGCCGCGGGCGGCCTGTACGGGCGGCGGGCCGTCTCCGTTTGCGGGAAGGGCAACAACGGAGGCGACGGGCTGGTCGCCGCCCGCTACTTGGCGCAGTTCGGGATGCACGCGACGGCGGTGCTGCTGGCCGAACCCTCGAGCCTCCGGGACCCCGCCGCGGAGAACTTCCGGCGGCTGGAGGGGTCGGGCGTCGTGGTGCGGCGGGGCCCCGCCCTGGCGCGGGAGCTGGGCCGGGCCGATGTGGCCGTCGACGCGATCTTCGGCACGGGGTTTCGCGGGATCCCCGAGGACGAGCACGCCTCGGCCATCGAGGCCCTGAATGCCGCCTCGGTCCCGGTCGTGGCGGTGGACATCCCCTCCGGCGTGAACGGCGAGACCGGCGCGGTGGAAGGGGACGCGGTGTGGGCCACCGTCACGGTGACCTTCGGGGCCGCAAAGCCGGGGCTCGTGCTGCACCCCGGTGCGGCCCGGGCCGGGATCGTGGAGGTCGCGCCCATCGGGTTCCCGGCCGACCTGGTCCGAAGCGATCTCCTGCTGGTGGAGGCCCCGGACGTGGCCGGCCTGCTGCCGCACCGGGGGCCGGACGACCACAAGCGGACCTCCGGCGTGGTGCTGGTCATCGGCGGGTCGAGGGCCATGACCGGGGCGGTCCGGCTGATGGCGGCGAGCGCGTACCGGACCGGGGCCGGGCTGGTCACGGCCGCGGTGCCGCGGGGGATCCTTCCCGTCGTCCAGGCCGGGATCGCCGAGGCCACGTTCGTCCCGCTGCCGGAGACGGAGGCCGGCACGGTCGCGGAGGCGGCGCTCGAAGCCCTCACGGAGCGGCTGGGCCAGTTCGACGCGGTCGCAGTGGGGCCGGGCCTCACCACGCACCCCGAGACGGCGTCGTTCGTCCGGTCCCTGGTCCGAGCCTGCCCCGTCCTCGTGGTGGTGGACGCCGACGCGCTGAACGCGTTCGGCGGACGGGCCGGGGAGCTGGCGGACCGCCAGGCCGACGCCGTGCTGACGCCGCACGCGGGGGAGTTCGGCCGTCTCGCCTCCATGACCGCCCGCGAGGTCGGCCGGGACCGGGTGGGCCACGCGCGCAAGCTGGCCGGCGAGACCTCGGCGGTGGTGATCTTGAAGGGAAGCCCCATGCTGGTGGCGTCACCCGGCGGCGAGGTTCGCGTGAACACCACCGGCGGACCGGAGCTCGCTACGGCCGGCTCCGGCGACGTGTTGACGGGGATGACCGCGGCGATGCTGGGCCGGGGTCTCGGTCCGGCCGACGCCGCCACCGTGGCCGCGTACCTGCACGGCCTGGCCGGCTCGCTGGCCGCGGTCGAGCTGGGCGAGGGCACCACCGCCGGCGACGTCGTGGCCCGGATCCCCGACGCGGTGGCGCGGGTCATGGAGATGGCGTGAGGGGAGCCGGCGCCTCGGTTGCCGGGGCCCTGCGGTTCCGGCCCACCGTGGCCGAGGTCGACCTGGACGCGATCCGGCACAACGCCCGGGTCCTGAAGCCCTCCTCCGCCGAGCTGATGGCGGTGGTGAAGGGCCAGGGGTACGGGCACGGAGCCGTGGAGGTGGCCCGGGCCGCGCTGGAGGCGGGGGCCACGTGGCTGGGCGTGGCCCTGGTCGAGGAGGGCATCGAGCTCCGCGAGGCCGGGATCGGCGCGCCGTTGCTGATGCTGTCGGAGTTCCCGCCGGGCTCGGAGCGGGATGCCCTGGCTGCGGGCATCACGCCGACCGTGTACTCCGACCCCGGTCTGGACGCCCTGGCCCGGGCAGGGCAAGACCTGGACGTCACGCCCCGGGTCCACGTCAAGGTGGACACCGGGATGCACCGGGTGGGCCTCTACCCCCCGGAGCGCGTCCTCGAGCTCGTGCGGCGGGCGGTCGGGTCGGGGTGTGTCCTGGAGGGGCTGTGGACCCACTTCGCGAAGGCGGAGGACGACGAGGAAACCACCGCTCGCCAGCTCCGCGCGTTCCTGGACGTCGCCCGAGAGCTGGCGGGGGCGGGCTTCGTCCCCCGCTACCGGCACGCGGCGAACAGCGCGGCCGCCATCCGGTATCCGGAGGCCCACCTCGACCTGGTCCGGGTGGGCGTCGCGCTGTACGGCCTGGATCCCGGAAACGGCCTCGCCGCATCGGCGGGGCTCCGTCCCGCGCTCACGTGGCGCTCGGCCGTGTCCGCGGTCCGGCGCCTCCCGGCCGGCCAGGCGATCTCCTACGGACACACCTACCGTCTGGAGCGCGAAACGGTCGTGGCGACGGTCCCGGTCGGATACGCGGACGGATATCGTCGGGCTCTGTCTTCCCGGGCGGACGTGCTGATCGGTGGGAAGCGCCGGCGGGTGGCGGGTACCGTGACCATGGACCAGCTGATGGCCGACTGCGGCCGGGACGAGGCGGGACCGGGCGACGAGGTGGTGCTGATCGGCGGGCAGGGCGAGGAGGAGATCACGGTGGGAGAGCTGGCGGGCCTGGCCGGGACCATCGACTACGAGGTGGTCTGCGGCATCGGATCCCGGGTCCCTCGCGTCTACCGCGGCCTTGCTCCGGGGGTGATGGGGTGAGCCCGGACCGTCGCCGCTCCCTGGCCTGGCT
>JALYLZ010000192.1 GCA_030774015.1 Actinomycetota bacterium
CAGAGATCCGGCGGAGGGCGCTCGTGGAGGGAGCCTCCAAGCGTTCGATCCGCAGGGACTACGGGGTCGGGGCAGAGACCCTCGAGAAGATCCTCGCGAACACCGAGCCACCGGGGTACCGGAGCAGGTCCCAGGGCCTCGGCCAGGGCGGCCTCCACGTCCCTCACCGACAGGCCCCGGACGAACCCCGCGATCACGAGCGACTCCAGGGCGTTGGTCTTGGTGACCCCGGCCCCCAGGAGGCGGGAGGCGAAGGCCTCATCGGTGCCCCGGAGCTTGGGGCGCTCCAGGGTGATCGGCCCCGCGGTCGTCTTCACGGTGAGCGGGGCGAAGCCGTTGCGGGAGCCGGCCCGGGCCTCCCGGGCCAGGGCGCGGCGCTCGTAGCGGTTGCGGCCGAGGAACTCGGTGATCTCGGCCTCCAGGGCCGACTGCAGGAGCAGCCGGGCCCCAAGGCGTGCCACCTGCTCCAGGGTCTCGCCGAGGTCTCCCTCGGCGCCGAACAGCTCGTCGATGTCGGCGCGGATGCTCTCGGTGGGCGATACTCGTGCGGTCACGGGTGTGGGCCTCCTTCTGCTGAGTTGTCAGCTCTCGGGAGGAGCCTACGCCCGTGGTCTATTTACACCGAGGAAGGGTCGCCACCGTCACAGCAGGTGTCCGCATCAAGGGCCATGATGACCGAGGAGAATAGGCGATGCACTTGCGCAGATGGTTAGCGGCGTCCGTCCTCACCGCGCTTGTCGTCGGTGTGGGAGCAGGGGTCGCCGTCGCCAACAGAGAGGGGTCTCGATCGCAACCGACCCGTCCTCTCATCGGTGGGTGGCCGGACGACGTCGACGGAGACGAAGTGATCTCCGACAGCGGCGCGGAGCGCATCCCGATACTGATCAAGGCCGTCGGCGATCATGGCGTCGAGGGCTACATCCGGTTCAATGATCTCGAAGGCGGACCTCAACCCGTGACACCTGAAGAAGCCGTGCAGATGTCAGGCCGTGAGCGGGTCATTCCGGTGTACACAGAGGACGGTGAGACGGTCATCGACACATACACCTTGGCTGGCACGTGACCAGTCGCTGACATCCCCTTGCTGGAGCGTCTCAACCGCCTAGTTCGGCCCGTAAGGTCCACCGTCGGCCGCTTGAGGCACTCTTAGCCGCATCCTCGTTCGATTCCGGCCCCAGGGTCCGATGTCATACGTGGGCTCGCAGACGAACGGCGAGCTTGCAGGGCTTGGGGCGCCGGGCCCGGTTCCAGGCTCGATCGTCCGCCCGGGCGGCCCGGTACCGGTGTCGGCCACCGTGGCGGGCGATCTCACGGCTGATGGTCGACGGTCGCCCGTCGCAGCCGCCCGGCGATCGTGCGAACGGAGACGCCTTCGGCCAGTCCGCGTGAGATCTCCTCACGCTCGGTCAGTGACAGCACCCGCGGCGAGCGACATCGCGTGGCCGGCACGTACCCGCCGTTGGACGCCACCACACCGTGGATCGAGCCGGGCTGCCTGCCGAGCGCCCGTCCGATCTCGCTGAGTGACTCGCCCTCCTTCCACCGCGACCACAGCTCCCGCTTCTGCTCGGGATTCAACCCCGGCCGTCCCCTCTGCGCCATCCGCCCACCTCCCGGTCGAGACCGCACCATCCTCGGTGTTGCGTCGACCGGTAGAACTCAAGGCTACTTGCTTCGGTCCTCCAGTTGGACGTCTGTCAAGCCCCGCTGACGGAGGCCTTCCAGCACCACCAGTTCGATCGTTTCCCGGGGGATGCCAGCGAGGCCGCCCTCGGCTTGGATGATCACGTCCATGGTGACCTCGGTGCTGTGGGCGCTCAGGGGAAGCACCGCGACTTTCACGACGTCACGGGCTTTGCTGCCCGGGATGCCCTTGACCGTCAGCGTGATCGATGAGATCGCGGCGGCCGGAGCCGGTAGCTTCCCCCCGCGGGCGGCTGCTCCCTCTGCACTATCGGGTCCCGCCGAGGCGTCCGGTCCCGCCTCGGGCTGGCCCGGCGCCTCGTCAGCCTGCGGTCCCGTTCCCTTCCGATCGGCCAGCAGCTCCTTGATGGCCGCAGCTCGGACCAGGAAGGTTCCGGGCTGGAACTGAACCTCGCTGGGGTCGACCCGCTGGGCGAACCTGAGGACGGCGTCATCGGCGTCCCACGCCGACCCGCTGGACATGCCGAACAGGCCCTTGGCGACGCCTTCCACGAGAGCAGCGCGAAGCACCTGGGGACCGGCCAGCTTGGGCAGCCGTGGGAGCCTGGCGAAGTAGCCGAGGAGTTGGTCCAGCTCCACGGCGTCCGTGCCCTCCGGGAGCAACCCGAAGCGGTTGGCGAGCAACGCGGCCGGGGCGAGCGTCGACTCAACCAGGCGGTCGGCTCCTCGCAGGTATTCGACGACCCTCGCGCCGACCTTCGCGTCCACCCGCGCAGGGCCCAGGTCGATGTGGTCCAGCTTCACGCCGCCCGTGTCGCTCTCGCCCAGCAGGAGCAGGTGCCGGTAGGCCTGCACCACTTGCTGGGGAAGGCGCTCCTCCGCCGCGGTGAGCCGCTTATCGAGCTGCTCGCGCTGTTCGGCGTTGAAGCGGTTCAGCCGGTAGCGATCGCCCTTGATGTCGCTCAAGGCGGCCAGCGTCCGGGCGGACGCCCGGGCCTTGCTCATCGCCGCAGCGTCGGCAGCCGCGAGCATGACCGCGTTCCGGTTGGACCGGAAGGCCGGGTCGACCTCGTCATCACTACAGCAGACATCACGGGTTCTCCTTCCCCGCCCTCGGGTGGCTATTGAGTTCGGGGAAGACGTCTCACGTCATGTTGACAGAGAGGGTTCAGCTCGGCGAAGGACGCGAGGGACGGGACGGGCACCATGAAGTTGCGCCGGCCGTAGCCGACCAGGCCCTCGACGTGGCCCTTCTCGTTTCCCCGGGCCACCCGGCAGAACCGGTGGGCGAACAGGAAGTGGCTCTCCAGGCGCAGGAACTCCCCGGTCAGCTCGCGGTCCCGTCCGATCACCTTCCTGACCGCGATCGTGGTGTTGTCGTACGCCGTCCTGGTCGGCACGCCCCCGAAGAACGAGAACGCGGCGACGTGGGCGGCCTGGAAGGTCTCGGTGCACTCCCGGGGGTAGGCGGAGACGTGGAAGGCATCGGAGTAGGGAAGGCTCATCACCGCGAACGCCGCCTTGCGGCGCACCCCGGCGATCTCCACGGTGGCGTAGCCGAAGTCGAACTGGGCCTCACCGGGCGGGTGGGACAGCGGGACGAACACCTCCCGGGCGTGGCGGTGGTGCCGGGCCACCGCCTCCTTGACCTGGGTGATGCCCCCGGGGTAGCCGTACTCGTCGCGGAGGCGGCAGAAGATCCTCTTGGCCGTGTGGCGCTGCTTGGGGGGCGCCTCGGCATCGGCCGCCAGGATCTCGGAGATCACCCCCAGGTAGGGCCCGAGCTTGGTCTTGGGGCGAGCCACGCTCTGCCGGTACCCCGGCGGCTCGGGGTTGGCGAGGATCTTGCCCAGGGTCACCCACCCGATGCCGTAGTCCCTGCGGATCGATCGCTTGGAGGCGCCCTCGACGAGCACCTTGCGCCGGATCTCGGTCCACTCCTGCATGTCGCTGCGCACTCCCTCTCCCGTTCTGCGGGCTTCCCTTCCGGGAGCCTGAGGGCGAACTCGAGCAGAACGGGGATGTCGGGGGTGCGACAGGTTTCGACCGGCCTTTTCAGCCTAGGGGTGCGACCGTTTTGGACCGGCGTTCATAGATGCGGCTGCATTGGGGAGCCAGGACTATCCGGGCTATGCGGGAACTGTGCGGCGGCTCGCGACCGACGTCGGTCGGATGCAAGTGGCCCTACAGGGCGGGCTCGCCGGCTTCATCGGATCAACGAAGGCGGTCAAGGCCGCGACCAGGGACATGACGGCTCTTTCCGAGTCAGGCTTCACCTGCCCCTGATCCGGCGTCTTACCGGAGGACGGGCGAATGGCCCACCGGCGCCGGCTCGGCGTGCGCCCAATGGCCGGGCTCCGGACCGACACCGGGAACCCAATGGACGCGCCGGTCACACGCTCGGCAGTGAGAAGCGAACCGAGCGAGCTCCCGCTCCAAGGTCACCCTTCGTGGTGAGCAGGTGCATCCCAAGGCGGACAGGCTGACTAGCGGCCGAACCGCTCGATATTTGCGACTGCGGCCCCTACCAGTAGAGAATCTGGCGTTCCTAACAGGGAGGGAGGGGGCCATGCGACGGAAACTTGCGGTCGTCGTTGCCGGCTTGCTGGTGGCCGGTGGCGCGGGGACCGCCTCGATCGTCGCGTCGTCGTCGGCGACCGCCACGACAGCGCTCACGGTGACCGAGCACGCAGTGACCGACCACATCACGGATGTCGGGAAGACCGGGCTCGGCCGGGGCGATCTGCTCACGTTCCACAACCCGATCTACGACTCGACAGATACCACCGTGGTGGGGTCGGACCAGGGCTCCTGCATCCGGATCACCAAGTTCAAGGAAGGTAGCAAGAAGGGCTCCTGGGAATGCCAGTGGACCACCTTCCTCGACAACGGAGCCAGCAGCATCACCGTCGAGACGCCCTACTACGACACTGGCCTGGGTACCGGGGCGATCACGGGTGGCACGGGGACCTACGCGGGAGCAAGCGGCTCGCTCGACCTTGACTGCTTTTCTCAGACCAGGTGCACGTTCAAGTTCAACTTGTCGTAGCAGATCGGATAGCCGGAACGGGCCGGGTGGTGCGCGCTACCGGCCGATCAAACGCGCCTCGGAGACTCCTGGGGTCTACCCCAGCATCGGGGAATGGCCCTCCGGCGCGGGTTCGGCATGCGCCCAGTGACCAGGCTCAGGGCCGACACCCTCGACCCAGTGCACCGTCCGGTTGCACCGATGGCAGTGCAGGACCCACGTGAGGAGTTCCCGCTCCAGCTCGCCCTTCGTCTGGAGGAGCAGCATCCGGAGCCGCTTCGCCGCGAGCATGAAGGGGTCGACCGGCCCGAATCCGGCGTCGTGGAGCTCTTCGATCAAGTCGTAGGCGTCTCTGGCTCGCTCTGCGATGGCGTGCACTGACCTCTCGAGGATCTCCCGCTCGCGCTGTCGGGTCGGCATGCCCGAATGGTATCCGTCCACGGCGACGCCCTAGAATCCGGGCCGGGACCGCTCAGGGAAGGGGGCTACCGCGATGCATCGGGCCCGCACCTACCTCTCTTTGGCGTGTGTTCTCGTCGTCGTCTTCGGTGTCACGGCGGCGCCGTCTTCCGCCGTCACACTGAGCGGGGACCGACCTGCCGCCAAGCAGTGCGGCGAGTGGCGGTGGAACATCAAGACCCTGTCGGACAAAGACGCGGGCAAGGTCAACTTCAAGCCGAAGGACCGGGGGGTGAACTATCTGCGGGGGCTGGCCGCCCCGAAGGACCTGTCGAGCGACACCCCCCGGATCCAGAAGGTGGAGTTCACCACATACTCCCTGAAGGTCCATCTCCTGAGGGCCACGTTCGAGGACGACAGCGACGTGCACCTGGTGGTCTCGGCCCCTGCCAATAAGGCCCATACCATGATCGTGGAGTTCCCAGACACCACCTGTCAGGGAGCGGCCGGCTCGAAGAAGAAGAAGGTCATGAAGCAGGCTCGGGACGACCTGCTCGCGGCCTGCCCTCCCATCAGTCATTCCTCGTTCACCAAGCTGAAGGGCACCGCCACCATCACCGGGGTGGGGTTCTGGGACGAGATCCACGGCCAGTCCGGGGTGGCCCCGAACGGCATCGAACTGCATCCGGTCCTCAGCTTCCACGGCTCTTGCTCGGCGGCCGGCGGAGGCGGTGGCGGCGGTGGTGGACAGAACTGCACTCCCGGTTACTCGCCGTGCCTCGTCGATCACAACGGGGCCGACTACGACTGCTACGGGGGCGGAGGGGACGGCCCCTACTACACGAAGCCCGGCGTCACCTACAAGGTGACGGGATCAGACCCGTACAACCTAGACTCCGATGGTAACGGTCTGGGCTGCGAGTAAAGCCAGGGCGGGCTGATGGGAGTCCGCGAGCTGGCCCGCAACGAGGAGGCTCTGGAGACTGACGCCTTCGCACAGGCCGCGGTGGGTGAAGGGCTGCGGGCCTTGAACCGTGAAGACAACACCACCCCGACAACGCTGCGGGGCCGATATTCAACAGGCCTTCTCGAATCGGTCCTAGTACATGTCTGCGGGGTGGCCGTACATGTCTCCGGGCTGCACGTACATGTCGGCTGGCTGAGATCCGTGGCGGTAGTGGTGGTACCGGGCACCAGTTCCGAACACCAGGGCCAGGACGGCCACCGCCAGCAGGACCCACATGAAGATACGTCTCATTCCGCTACCTCCCTGCTCGAAGCCTACGAAGGGCCGAGGGCCGCGCACCATGCTGTCGACGCGAGAATCCGCGCCCTCAGGGCAAACGCCTTCGGCGAAGGGCGTGGCTGCCCCACTGCCCGCGCGGGCAAGGTCTGACCCGATCCGCCCCCTACGAGGCACGACATAGTTTCGGCGGCAGGCCAGCCCCGGCGGGGTGGGCAGTCAATGGCGGATCCCTCCCCCTGCTATGGTGCAGGCTGAGGGCACCGATCGCGGTTCGCTTCGAGCAGTTCCCTCCTCGGCATCCCGCCGGGTGCTCGACGGGCAGCACCAAGGCCCGTGGGCGAGGAGAGGAGGGGATTGCGCATGGCAACCGGCACCGTGAAGTGGTTCAGCTCCGAGAAGGGCTACGGCTTCATCACCCCCGATGACGGCACCGCTGACGTGTTCGTGCACCACAGCGCCATCGCCGGGGAGGGATACAAGAACCTCGACGAGGGGCAGAAGGTCGAGTACGAAGTGACCCAGGGGCAGAAGGGACCGCAGGCCGCGGGCGTGAAGCGCGCCCCGTAGCAGACCCCCCGTCGAGCCAGGCAGGGAGGGAGGGCTCGAACCGTGCAAGGAGGTCGTGTGGCCAGGAAGGGTGATCTCATCGTCGTCAATCCGCGGAACGTCGGCGGGCCGGCCCGGGAGGGGGAGATCATCGAGGTGATCGAACGCGACCTGCGGGTCCAATACCGGGTCCGGTGGAACGACGGACACGAGAGCTTGTTTGCCCCTGGTGCGGGTGCGGCAAGGATCGAGCCCGCCCGAGACCAGAAGAAGACCCGGTCCGAGGGGACCGCGCCCAAGAAGTCACCTGCCAAGGCGTCGACGGCCAAGAACTCAGCGGCCAAGAAGGCGTCCGCGAAGACAATCACGGCCAAGAAGTTGACCGCCAAGAAGTCGACGGATAAGACGGCCAAGAAGTCGGCCGCCAAGAAGTCGGCCGCCAAGAAGTCGGCGGTGAGAAAGGTCGCAGCCACGAAGGCCGCGTCGCGAGGGCCGATCGGCCGGCGGTGAATCAGATGGCGGAAGCTCCCCGACCCGAAGTGGGTCTTGGCGCCTCAGGCCACCCGCCGCTAGGGGACCAGCGCCGGTCGGTGGGGTCGGTCCCCCCAGCGCCAGGTGCAGTTCCCGACTACTCCGCTGGGCGGGGTAGGCCGGGTCGACGACGAATGGGCCAGGGCAAAGCCTTGGGGACGACTCCGAGGCGGCCTCGTCCTCGCGCCCGGAAGGGGCAGGGTACAGCAGCATCCGAGAAGCCGACTGCGGAAGATGCTCGAGCGGTTCAGAGGAAGGAAAAGCGACCGCTCGACATCGTGCTCTTCGGGGCCACCGGCTTCGTGGGACGGTTGACGGCCGGCTACTTAGCCCGACACACTCCCCAGGGCGTTCGCATCGGGCTGGGCGGGCGATCCGAACAGAGGTTGTCGAGCCTTCGCTCGACGCTCGGCGGGGAGGCCTCGGCCTGGCCGCTCGTGGTGGCCGACTCGGACGATCCCGGGTCGCTGGCGGCGATGGCCGAGAGGACCCGGGTGGTGGCGACGACCGTCGGACCCTACCGACGCCACGGCCTTCCGCTGGTCGAGGCGTGCGCCGCAGCGGGAACCGACTACGCGGACCTGACCGGGGAGGTGCTCTTCGTTCGCAGCAGCATCGACAGCGCCGGCGCCGCCGCCGCGACCACCGGATCCCGCATCGTCCACGCGTGTGGTTTCGACTCCATCCCCTCGGACCTGGGGGTGGCCATGCTTCATGACGCGGTTCGCAGTGATGGCGCGGGGGACCTCGAGGAGACGACGCTCGTCGTCCTGGCGATGGGGGGTGGGGTCAGCGGCGGGACCATCGCTACTATGAAGCAGACACTCGAGGACGTCCGGACAAACCCCAGGCTCCGCGCGATCATGGGAGACCCCTACGCGCTGAGCCCGGAGCGCTCCGCCGAGCCCGACCTCGGCCCGGAGCCCGACCTGCGGTCGGTCCGCCGCGACCGCGAGCTCGGGATGTGGGTGGGGCCGTTCGTCATGGCGCCGTTCAACGCCCGGGTGGTCCGCCGGAGCAACGCCTTGCAGGGTTGGGCCTATGGCCGGCGGTTCCGGTACCGAGAGGTCATGGGGTTCGGCTCGGGACCGGACGGTCCGATCAGGGCCGGCCTCTTCACCTCCGGGGTCTGGGCACTCGGGGCGGGGCTGCAGTTCGGGCCGACCCGAACGCTGCTGGACCGGGTGCTGCCGGCGCCGGGCCAGGGACCCAGTGAGCGGACACGTCAGAGGGGTTTCTTCCGTATGGGCATCCACGCGCGAACCTCGGCCGGAGCCCACTACCTCGGTCGGGTCGCAGCGAAGGGCGACCCCGGCTACGCGGCCACCTCGGTGATGCTGGGGGAGAGCGCGCTGTGCCTTGCCGTCGACCGAGACCGGCTACCGGCCCCCGGAGGGGTCCTCACTCCAGCCACCGCCATGGGTCCCGCGCTCATCGAGCGGCTTCAAGCGGCGGGGTTCACCTTCGAGGTGCAGCGGCAGCAAACGTAAACGCCCGCGCTCGTGCTCCAGTCGCTTCCCGCCGGAGACGACGCGGCCCATGTCTCGGTTCCTTTCATAAGTGCACAACGGAGCACGTCATGGTGCGCGTTATGCCATCGACCTGCTGGATCTTGATCAACACCTGCCTGCTGAGATCGTCCAGGGTGCGAGCCTCGGCCCGCACGATGACGTCGTAAGGGCCGGTGACGTCTTCGGCCGAGAGCACGCCCCTGATGCCGCCCACTTCTCTGGCGACCTGCGCCGCCTTCCCTACCTCGGTCTGAACCAAGATGTAGGCGTCCACCGTTCGTCTCCTCCCATGCCACTGGCCTTTCGATGGGCCAAGGGGGGAAAGGGGGGAATCCCCGGTTCGAGTCATGGCCCCCCGGCCCTGGCATCGTATATCGGGGGTCACGCTCCCCCTGATCCAGGGGCTTGTGGACGAAGGGAGAACCCCGTGGGGTCCAGAAACTCGATCGCGGGCCTGAGACCGGCAGCGGCGGTCCGGTCTGCGACAATGCCGCGCCGTGATCCGCTCCCTCCTCTATCTCCTCCTGCGCCGGGTCCTCGGTCTGGTCCGTTCGGACGACCGCATTGCGGCCGAGGCCGAACTGGAGATCGCCGTGCTCAGACACCAGGTCGCGATCCTGCGCCGGCAGGTGAAGCGGCCGATCTACCGAGCATCCGACAGGGCGTTCCTCGCCGCCGCGAGGAGGATGCTTCGGCGGGAGGCGTGGGGAGCGTTCCGTCTGGCCCGGCCCCGAGTGATCGTCACGTAGCCCACCTTGGTGAGCAGGGTCCGCTTGCGCCCATGGCGGGCCCTCCTGGCCCTCGGTCCCCGACCGGCCTCCAGACGGTGCAGCGCCTGGAGGA
>JALYLZ010000193.1 GCA_030774015.1 Actinomycetota bacterium
CGCCTGCACGGCGCGGGCGCCGTCGTCTTCCTGGATGTTCACGGCGCGGATGGCGTCCTGGAGCACCGTCACGTCGAAGTACAGCCGCAGCGCATCCAGGGCGGTGTCCTTCACGCAGTAGTCCGTGGCCAGGCCCGCGATCACCAGGCGCTCGACGCCGTGATCGCGGAGGTTCCGCTCGAGCGCGGTAGGGGCCTGCTCGCCGGTCTCGGGATCGCGGACCGTGAACACCGAGTAGCCGTCCTCGCCGCCCGTCCCCTTGCGGAGGACCTCGGGGCCCGGCCCGACGTCGAGGCCGGGATGGAACTCGGCCCCCCACGTGCCGCCCACGCAGTGCACCGGCCAGATACCGCCGTCCTTGGCGAAGTGGGGTGTGGACTCCGGGTGCCAGTCCTGGCTGTAGACGACCAGGGCGCCGCCCGCCCGAGCCTCGGCGATCGCGCGGTTCACGACGGGGACGACGTCCCCGCCGCCGCGGACGTAGAGCGACCCCGCGGGATCGGCGAAGTCGTTCTGGACGTCGACGACGACCAGCGCCGTCTTCGGGTCGTACCCGGGCACGGCGGGCCTCCTATGAGGGTGCCGGCGCGGCGTCGCGGTTGGCCACGTACGCCGCGAGCAGCGTGTTCAGCCCGTAGCTGCACTCCGGGCACAGCATGAAGCTCGCGAGCTCCTCCTTGGAGTCCTGTTCCGACCACCGGATCAGGTCGGCGTCCGGCTCACGGTCACACCTGGCACACGGCATCGCTCATCCCCTTCGTGCGGCTGGGGCCATTGTGACGGGATGGGGTTGCGGACGCGCAGCGCCGGAGGCTAGCCCAGGGCGATCATGCGCTCGATGGCGGAGCGGGCCCGGGCGGCCACGTCCTCCGGCACCGTCACCTCGAACACACTCTCTCGGAGGGTCCGCAGGAGCTTGGCCGGGGTGATCGTCTTCATGTACCGGCACACGGCGTCCTCGTTCGCGGCCATGTACTGCCCGGTGGGGTTGTCCAGGCGGAGGCGGTGCAGGATGCCCGTCTCCGTCGCGACGATGAACTTCCCGCCCTGGTGGGCCTGCCCGTGGCGGATCATCCCGCCGGTCGACAGGATGTGGGTCCGTTCGGGCGGGAGCTCGCCGGAGGAGGCCATCCAGAGGGCCTGGCTGGCGCATCCGCACTCGGGATGGATGAGCAGCTCGGCGCCGGGATGCTCGCGGGTCAGCCCGACCAGCTCCTGCGGCCCGATGCCGGCGTGGACGTGGCACTCGCCCATCCACAGGTGCAGCTTCCGCCCGGTGACCCGCTCCACGTGGGCCCCCAGGAACATGTCGGGGAGGAACAGGATCTCGCGGTCCTCGGGGATGCTCCGGACCACCTCCGCTGCGTTCGCCGAGGTGCAGCAGACGTCGGCCTCCGCCTTCACCGCGGCGGTGGTGTTCACGTAGGCGACCACGACTGCGCCGGGGTGCTCCGCCTTCCAGGCCCGGAGCTGCTCCGCGTCGATGGTGGCGGCCAGCGAGCATCCGGCCTCGAGGTCGGGGATCAGCACCCGCTTGCCCGGGGACAGGATCGCGGCGGTCTCGGCCATGAAGTGGACGCCGCAGAACACGATCTCGGCGGCCCCGGTGCGGGCGGCCTGGCGGGAGAGCTCCAGCGAGTCGCCCACGAAGTCGGCCACGTCCTGGATCCACGGCACCTGGTAGTTGTGCGCCAGGATCACGGCGTCGCGCTCCCTGGCCAGCCGGTGGACTTCCTCGGCCCAGGAGTCGTACTCGCGGGGTTCGGTGAGCGCTTCTTCGGTTGCGACCATGGGATCTCTCGGCGTCAAGGATACCGGCGGTGGCCGCCGCTCACCGTCCGGTGGGGGAGGGACCGGGCCTACACTGCTTGGGTGGCGACGGTCCCCCGTGACGTCAATCAGGTGATCCGCCGGGCCCTGGACGAGGACCTCGGGCCTGGCGGCGACATCACCTCGAGGGCGGTGGTGGCCGAGGGTGCCGTGGCCGGCGGGCGCTTCGAGGGACGGGCCGGCGGCGTCGTCGCGGGACTGCCCGTGGCGGAGCGGGTGTTCCGGGCCGTGGATCCCCGCATCGAGGTGTCGTGGGAGGTCGCGGACGGCGACCCGGTGGGGCCGGACACCGTGCTGGGGGAGGTTCGCGGACCCGGGCGGTCGATCCTGGCCGCGGAGCGGGTGGCGCTGAACTTCCTGACGCACCTCTCGGGGGTGGCCACGCTGACCCGGAGGTTCGTGGACGCCTGCTCGGGGACGGCGTCCGTGGTCCTGTGCACCCGCAAGACGCTTCCCGGCCTGCGATCGCTGGAGCGCTACGCCGTGGAGGCCGGCGGCGGACGCCTCCACCGGTTCGGCCTCTCCGACGGGGTGCTGATCAAGGACAACCACGTCCGGCTGGCCGGCGGGGTGCGCGAAGCCGTTCGGCGGGCCCGGGCAGGAGTCCCGCACGGCCTGCGGGTGGAGGTGGAGGTGGAGACGCTGGAGGAGCTGGAGGAGGCGCTGGGGGCCGGCGCCGACGCGGTGCTGCTCGACAACGCCGACCTCGACACCGTGAAGCGAGCCGTCGACCTGGCCGGCGACCGGGTTCCCCTGGAAGTGTCCGGCGGCGTGGCCCTGGAGCGCATCGCCGGCATCGCCGGAGCCGGCCGCCTCCTCATCTCCGTCGGCCGCATCACCCACTCCGCCCCGGCCCTCGACATCTCCCTCGAGCTGTGGCCGGAACCCTGAAGCGAGTCCACCTCCACGTCTCCGGCCGAGTCCAAGGAGTCTTCTACCGAGCCGAATGCGCCAACCGCGCCCGCCAGCTCGGCCTCGCCGGCTTCGTGAGAAACCTCCCCGACGGAAGAGTCGAAGCAGCCTTCGAAGGCCCCGAAGAAGCCGTGGACAACATGGTCCAGTGGTGCCGAGAAGGAACGCGATGGGCCCAGGTGGAAGAAGTGGAAGCGACCGACGAAGAGCCGGCAGGTGACAAGGACTTCCGAGTAGAACGCTGAAGGGCCCGGCCCCAACGCCAGCCGGGTTTCCCGGCCTTGCGAGACTCCGAATCACATCCTTGTTAGCATCGCCTCCAATGTTCCTCCGCTCGCTGACCCTCCGCGGCTTCAAGTCGTTCGCGGACAAGACCTCCCTCGAGTTCACCCCCGGCATCAGCGTCATCGTCGGCCCCAACGGGAGCGGCAAGTCCAACCTGGTGGACGCGATCTCCTGGGTCCTCGGCGAGCAGGGCCCGCGGGCGCTGCGCGGCGGCCACATGGCCGACGTCATCTACGCGGGGAGCCCGGCGCGGGCGGCGCTCGGCATGGCGGAGGTCCACCTGGTCATCGACAACTCGGCCGGGGTGATCCCGGTTCCGCTGGCGGAGCTCGAGATCAGCCGGACCATCTTCCGTTCCGGGGAGAGCGAGTACCGCATCGGCGGCCAGGCCTGCCGCCTGCTGGACATCCAGGAGCTGCTCTCGGCGGCGGGGGTCGGGCGGGCCCTGCACACCGTGGTGGGGCAGGGCCAGCTGGAGGACGTGCTCACGGCGCGGCCGGAGGAGCGCCGCCAATATGTCGAGGAGGCCGCCGGGATCGCCAAGCACCGCCGCCGCCGGGAGCGGGCGGAGCGCAGGCTGGGGTCGCTCGAGCAGGACCTGCTGCGGCTCCAGGACGTCCTGGGGGAGCTTCGGCGGCAGCTCCGGCCGCTCAAGCAGCAGGCCGAGATGGCCACCCGGCACGAGCAGCTGACCTCGCAGGCCGGCGAGCTGGCGTGGCGCCTGGCGGCGGCCCGGCTGCGGGTGCTGCACGCCGAGCGGAAGGACCGGCTGGCCGGATGGGAGGAGGGCGTGGCTCGCCGGGCCCAGGCCCGGGAACGGCTGGAGGCGCTGGACGCCGAGCTGGCCGCGATCGCGGCCGACCGCGAGGAGGCGTCCGCCGCGCTCCGCGAGGCCGAGGCGGCCCACCGAGCCGCGGAGGAGGCGCGATCGGAGGCGGAGCGCTCGCTCCGGGCGGCGGTGGATCGGGTGTCCGAGGCGCGGTCCGGGCTGGCCCAGGCCGCGACCCATGCCGCCCGCCGCTCCACGATCGACGAGGACCTGGCCCGGGCCGACGCCGCGCTGGCCGAGACCGTGTCCGCCCTGGAGGAACGTGAACGCGAGCTGGAGGGGGCCGAGCGGGAGCACCATGCCGCGGAGCGGGCTCGCCGGGAGGCGGAGGAGGAGCGCCGCCGCCTGAGCGAGGACGCCGCGGTGCGAAGGGCGGAGATCGAGACGCTCCAGCGTTCGCTGGCCTCCGCCGAGCGGGAACGGGAACGGCTGGAGCACGGGCTGGCCGAAGTTCGAACGCGCATCGCAGCGGCCCGAGAGGAACAGGAGGCCCTGGAGTCCGACATCGAGCGCCTGGACGCCGCGGAGACCCCGCTGTCGGAGCGCCAGGGCCGCCTGGAGCGGGAGCGGCAGCAGCTTCAGGCGGAGGCGGCCTCGCTCGAGGAGGCCATCCGCGGGCTGGAGCACCGCCGCTCGCTGCTGGAGGCGCGGCGCCTGGACATGGAGGAGACCCCCGGGTCGCGGTTCCTGGCGGCGCACCGCGGCCGGGCGGTGGGGCTGCTCCGAGACCTGGTCCGGGTCGAGCCCGGCCTGGAGCGCGCGCTGGCCGCGGCCCTGGGGCCGTTCGCCGATGCCGTGGTGTACGCGGACCGCGAGTCCGCGCTGGCGGATGCGCCCGGTGGAGAAGGAGCCCTGCTCGGGGTCCCCTTCGACGTCCCGCCGGCTCCCGCTCTTCCCGGGGAACGGAGCCTGTCCTCGGCGATCGGCGCGGAGCCGTCCGCCCGGGCCCTGGTGTCGCTGGTGCTCCGCGACGTCTACCTGGCCGGCAGCCTGAGCGAGGCGGAGGCCAGGCAGCGCGCCCACCCTCGCTGCTCGTTCGTCACCACCGACGGCATCCTGGTCGGCCCGGCCATGGTCCGCACCGCGGCCGAGTCCGACGCACGGGCCCAGGCCCTGCGGATCGAGGTCCAGGCGGTCGACCGCGAGCTGGCGGGGGCCCGCGCGGCCCTCCGGCCGAAGGCGGCGCGGCTGGAGGAGCTTCGCCGGGAGGCCGAGTCCGTCGGCGCGGAGCTCGACCGCCACGACGCCATGATCACCGCGGCCGCGGACCGGATGGGCCGGCTGGGCGCGGACCTTTCCTCGCTGGCCAAGGAGGAGGAGCTGCTGGCCGAGCGACTGGGTGGCCTGGACGACGCGGCCGCGGCGTGGCGGGAGAGCCTGGCCGCCGGACAGCCCGTCCACCACCAGGAGCTTCCGTCGCTTCCGTCCTCTCCCGAGCCCCCGATGGCCCTTCGCGTGGAGGTGGAAACGCTCCGCCGGGACCGGACCCGCCTGGAGGAGTCCCTGGCCCGGCTGCACCGGGAGCGCGAGGCCCTCGCGGGTACGGACCCCCGGGTGCTCCAGGAAGCGCTGGAAGCCGCGGAGGAGAGCCGCCGCCACGCCGAGTTCGCCCTTCGGGCCGCCGAGGACGGGCTGGACGAGGCGGCGAACGGGCGAAACGGTGCTGCCGGGCGGGACCGCGACACCACCGAGGCCGAGGCCACGGCGAACCGGGCGTGGCGCGAGCGGGCCGCGGAGCTGGACCGCCTGCGTGAGGAATATGAACGCCAGGACCGCGACCGGGCGGACCTGGAGCGGCGCATCGACGAGGCCGAGCGGCTGCTCCGGGACGGGCACGGCCGCGACCTCGACCAGGCCCTGGGGCAGTTGACCGACGAGGACACCCCGCACGCCCTGGAGCGCCGTTCCGAGCTGGTGGCCCGCCGCCTGGGACTGCTGGGGAAGGTGAACCTGCTGGCCGGCGGCGAGTACTCGGCCCTCCAGGAACGCCACGACTTCCTGGCCCGGGAGATCGACGACGTCCGCAAGGCCCGCCGCGACCTCCTGGAGGTCATCCGGCGGGTGGATGAGGAGATCACCACGCTATTCGAGGCTGCGTTCCGGGACGTGGACGCGGAGTTCCGCCGGCTGTTCGGCGGCCTGTTCCCGGGAGGCGAGGGAAGGCTGCTCTTGACGGATGAGGCGGATCTGCTGTCGACCGGGATCGAGGTGGAGGCCCGGCCGGGGCGCAAGCGCGTGAAGCGGATCTCGCTGCTGTCGGGAGGGGAGCGCGCGCTGACCGCGCTGGCGTTCCTGTTCGCGATCTTCCGGGCCCGGCCGAGCCCCTTCTACCTGCTGGACGAGGTGGAGGCGGCCCTGGACGACGTGAACCTGCACCGGTTCCTGGACCTGATCAAGGGGTTCGCCCAGACCTCGCAGGTCCTGGTGGTCACCCACCAGAAGCGAACCATGGAGGTCGCCGACGTGCTGTACGGTGTGTCGATGGGCCGGGAGGGCTCCTCGACCGTGGTCTGCCAGCGCCTGGAGCATCCGCAGGGACGGTCGGAGGGGGACGACGTGGTCGTGATCCCCGAGCCCGAGCCGCAGCCCGAGCCCTTGCCCGAGCCCGACACGGTTCGGTAGCTCCTTCGATAGCCTGGAACCGTGACCGTCACCATCGTCGTGATCGCCGCGCTCGTGGTGCTTGGAGCCGTCCTCTTCTTCCTGGTGGGGCCACCCCGGCGGGCCCGGCGGAGGGGTGCTCCCCCTCCGGAGAGCGGGCGGGCCGTCGCCGAGGCCCGCGAGGCCGCAGCCCAAGCTCCCGCTCCGACGCCGGCAGAGGCGCCAGCCCGCGCCCGGGTGGAGGGACTGGGGTCGCGGATCCGGGCGCTCTTCGCTGGAGGCGCCCCCACCGGCGACACCTGGAAGGACCTGGAGGACGTCCTGGTTCGGGCCGACGTCGGCCCCAGGGCGGCCGAGCGGATCGTGGAGCGGGTTCGGGAGGGCTTCGAGTCCGCGGCCGACCCCGTCGACGTCCTGGCGGACGAGATCGCCGGCGCCCTCGGCAACGGGACGCAACTGCACCTCGAGCGGGGTGAGCTCACGGTGCTGATGGTGGTGGGCGTGAACGGCGCGGGGAAGACTACCACGATCGGGAAGCTCGCCGCGATGCTGGGCCGCGAAGGGATGAAGGTCAGCCTGGCCAACAGCGACACCTTCCGCGCAGCGGCGGCCGAGCAGCTCACCGTGTGGGCCGATCGCGCCGGCGCGCACCTGGTGGCGCAGTCACGGGGCGCCGACCCGGGCGCGGTGGCGTACGACGCGGTGCAGGCGGCCCGGGCCCGCGGTTCCGACGTGCTGGTGGTGGACACCGCCGGGAGGCTGCACACGCGCCAGCCGCTGATGGACGAGCTGGCCAAGGTGAAGCGGGTCCTGGAGAAGGCCGCCGGCGACGTGGAGGAGGTCCTGCTGGTCCTCGACGCCACCACCGGCCAGAACGGCATCCAGCAGGCTCGCGTGTTCACCGAGGCCGTGCAGGTCACCGGCATCGTCCTCACCAAGATGGACGGGACCGCGAAGGGGGGAATCGTCCTGGCGGTTCGGGAAGAGCTGGGCGTCCCCGTCAAGTTCATCGGCACCGGCGAGACGCTGGACGACCTGGAGCCATTTGATCCAAAGCTGTTCGCCGACCGCCTGGTCCGCAGGTAGAAATCGCCCGCGGCGCCCCTCTCGCGGCGGGGATTGGTCCCTACGGCACGTCCACCCACAGGGTCCGGGCGGGCGTATCGATGACCATTGCCCCGAGCCCGGATCTGACCCGGATGGTGGAGACGTCGCGGGTCGCGGGGTCGATCCGGTAGATCCTGCCGTCCGTCTGGTCGGTGACCCACACGGCGCCGAGCCCGGCGGCGATGTCGAATGGTGCGCTCCCCACCCTGAACGGCGCCCCAACTGTGAGGTCGGCGGCGTCAATCGGCACCACGGTTCCGCCCGACGAATCGAGGACCCAGACGGACCCGAAGCCGACCGCCATGGCCGTGAGGTCGCCCCCCACGTGGACGCTCCCGGTGACCTTCGAGCTTTCGGGGTCGATCCGCGAGATGGTGTTGTCGAGTTTGTCCATGGTCCAGACCGCCGTGCGGTCGACGCCGATCGCATCGATGCTCCCTCCGACGGGAATCTCGTCCACGGCCGTCCTCGTTGCCGGGTCGATCCGGAGCAACGATCCATCGGTGAAGCCGACCCAGACGTAGCCGTCGCCCAGGGCAAGGGCGCTCGGAGTGCCGTGAGAGCCAAAACGGAGCCGGGCCACGGTATGGTCGGTCGCAGGGTCGATCACCTGGAGGGTGCCTGCGACGGGCACCCACACGCTCTGATACCCGGCGGCCAGCCGTGCCGGGTTGCCGAACTCGGACTGTGTGGGGATCGTCGCTCGGACGGTGGCGGTTCGCTGGTCGATGTGCACGACCCCGGGCGGCCCCCCTTCCGGGACCACGATCCACACACCCCCTTCGCCGATCGCGAGCTCGTGCACCAGGAAGCGGAGGCCGGAAATGCGGACCGTGTGCAGGATCTTCCCCGACCCCGGATCGATCTCCAGGACGGCGTTCAGGGGTGGGGACACCGGTGACGTCGCAGTCCCGGACGGGCCGGTCCGAGGGGGCGTCGCCGCCTGGTGATGCCGGGACAGAGCGAGGCCGAGGGCCACGAGCGCGACGACCGCAAGGGCGGAGACGGCGCCCACGAGCAACCCGGACCGGCGGCGCTTCGAAGGCGGCGGAGCGGGGGCCGGCGGGGCGGGTTCGACCTTCAGCGCCTCCCCGGCTGCCGTCGCCAGCTGGCCGGCGCTCTGGTAGCGGTCCTCGGGGCGCTTGGCCATGGCCTTCGCCACGACCGCGTCGATGGCCGGCGGAAGCTCGGGCCGGTGCGCGGTCACCGACGGCGGGGGCTCCTCCAGGTGGGCGTACAGGATCGCCACCTCCTGCTCACCGGCGAACGGCGGCTCCCCCGTCAGGCACTCGTACAGCAGGCATCCCAGGGAGTACACATCCGCCCGCCCGTCCACCGTGCCTCCCCGGATCTGCTCGGGAGCCACGTACTCGATGGACCCCATGAACTGGCCGGTCTTGGTGAGCGAGGTGGCGCGCTCGGGGCGCTTGATGAGGCCGAAGTCGGTGAGGTAGGCGTGGTCCCCCTTGCCGACCAGGATGTTGCCGGGCTTCACGTCGCGGTGGACCAGCCCGACCTCGTGCGCGGCGTCCAGCGCCGACGCGACCTGGGACACGATCGATGCGGCCCGCTCAGCGGGGAGCGGCCCGTCGCGGTCCAGGAGGGCCCGCAGGTCGGTTCCCTCCACGTAGCGCATGGCGATGAACAGGACTCCGTCCGCCTCGCCCGCCTGATGGATGGGCACGATGTTGGGGTGCTCGATCGAGGCGGCCGCGTCGGACTCCCGGACGAACCGCTCCCGGAAGCTCGGGTCGGCGGCCAGGTCCGGCGCCAGGACCTTCAGGGCCACCTTCCGTCGTGGGGCGGCCTGCTCAGCGAGGTAGACCACCCCCATGCCACCCCGGCCGACGACGCCTTCGATCCGGTACCCGGCGATCTCCGAGCCGACCCGCTGGTCACTCATCGCGGGGCAGTTGTACACCCCCGCCGATCCGATGAGAACCGTCCTCGCATCGGCCGCCCGGTACCATGGCGTCCTGATGTTCGACGCCCTGACCGGCCGTCTCGACGCGGTCTTCCGGAAGCTCCGCACGCGCGGAAAGCTCCACCCCAAGCAGGTGGACAACGCCCTCGCGGACATCCGCACGGCCCTGCTGGAGGCCGACGCTTCCGTGGAAGCCGTGGACGACTTCCTGGACCGGGTTCGGGCCCGCGCGCTCTCCGCCGAGGTCATGCGGAGCCTCACCCCGGCCCAGCAGGTCATCAAGGTGGTCCGCGACGAGCTCACCACGACCCTCGGCGGCGAGCACACCCCGTTCAAGCTGCCCTCGGCCAACCCGGCAGTCGTGATGATGGCCGGCGTCCAGGGCTCCGGGAAGACCACGGCGTGCGCGAAGCTGGCCCTGCACCTCAAGGAGAAGGGCAAGCACCCGCTGCTGGTGGCGGCGGACCTCCAGCGCCCCGCCGCGGTGGAGCAGCTGTTCACCCTCGGCCGCGAGATCGGGGTACCGGTGGTGAGCGATGGCCGCGACCCGGAGAAGGTGGCCAGGAACGCCCTCAAGCACGCCGGCCGGGAAGGGCTCGACGTGGTCATCGTGGACACGGCCGGGCGCCTACACGTCGATCCCGAGATGATGCGCGAGGCCCGCCGGGTCAAGGACGCCTCGAGGCCCCACCAGGTGCTGATGGCCTGCGACGCCATGACCGGCCAGGACGCCGTCATCCAGGCCCGCGCGTTCATGAAGGAGGTCGAGACCACCGGGTTCGTGCTGACGAAGCTGGACGGCGACGCGCGGGGCGGCGCGGCCCTGTCGATCACGCACGTGACCGGCCGGCCCGTCTTCTTCGCCGGGGTGGGGGAGAAGCCCTCGGACCTGGAGCCCTTCTACCCCGACAGGATGGCCCAGCGGATCCTCGGCATGGGCGACGTGCTCTCCCTGATCGAGAAGGCCGAGAAGACCATGGACCAGGAGACGGCCCGGGAATCGGCCGAGCGCATGCTGAAGGCGCAGTTCACGCTGGAAGACTTCCTGGTGCAGATGCGGGAGATGCGCAAGCTCGGCCCCATCCAGGACCTGCTGGCCATGCTGCCGGGGATACCCGGCGGCGGCGGCGGGCTGGGACAGCTCAAGGACCTCGACATCGACGACAAGCAGATCGCCCGGGCGGAGGCCATCATCAGCTCGATGACCGTGGAGGAGCGCCGGAACCCGGCTATCATCGGCGGGAGCCGGCGCCTGCGGATCGCTCGGGGCTCCGGGACGAACACCCAGGAGGTCAACGGGCTGCTCAAGGAGTTCGAGCAGGCTCGCAAGATGATGAGATCGATGATGGGCGGCAAGCGGATGCCCCGGATCCCCGGGATGCCGAAGATGCCCGGGATCTCGTAGAGGTCGTAGAGGGAGACGCTCACATGTCAGTTCGGATCAGATTGCGGCGGCTGGGGGCCAAGAAGCGGCCGTTCTACCGGGTGGTCGTGGCCGACCAGCGCAGCCCCAGGGACGGCCGGTTCCTCGAGGCCATCGGCAAGTACCATCCGCTGGAGGACCCGTCCCTGATCGAGATCGACGAGGAGAAGGCGCTCGAATGGCTGACGAAGGGGGCCCAGCCCAGCCAGGCGGTGGAGAACCTGCTCCGCAAGACGGGGATCTGGGAGAAGTTCGAGGCGAGCAAGCCGGCGAAGCCGGCCCGGACCAAGTTGACGACGGCGAAGACGACGGCCAAGGCCGGGACGGCGAAGGCCTCCTGATCGAGGTCCTCGAGTACCTGGCCCGCAGCCTGGTCGACAATCCGGACGCCGTCGAGGTCACCACGGCCCAGAGGGAACGCGGGCTGGTGCTTTGGCTGCGTGTGGACCCCGAGGACATGGGCAAGGTCATCGGCCGGAGCGGCCGCACCGCCCGCGCCCTTCGCACCATGGTCCGTGCCGCGGGGACGCGGGTCGGGGCGAGCGCGTTCGTCGAGATCGTCGAGTGAGCCAGGACGGCGACCCGGTCCACCGCGTCGCCGTCGGGAGGATCACCCGGGCCCATGGCATCCGCGGCGAGGTCGCGGTGCTCGTGCTCACCGAGGTCGAGGGACGCTTCGATGTCGACGCCACCGTCACGCTGGAGAACGGCAGGACGCTCAGCATCGAGGAGGTTCGGCCGAACCGCGGCCGCCTGCTGGTGAGGTTCCGCGGAGTTCCGGACCGCACCACCGCCGAAACCCTGGCCGGCCAGTACATGTTCGTACCGGAGGAGGACGTGCCGCCTCCCCCGGAGGGCGCCTTCTGGCCCCACCAGCTGGAGGGCTGCGAGGTCCTCACGGAGTCCGGCCGTCAGCTCGGCGTGGTCCGCGAGGTGGTGTCCGGCCCCGCGAACGACTGGTGGGTCGTCCGGTCGGACGAGGACGATCGCGACGAGACCATGGTCCCGGCCCTGAAGGACGTCGTCGTTTCCGTGGACGTGTCCGCCCGGCGCGTGGTGGTCCGGGACGTCCCCGGTCTGACCGCGCCGGAGCAACCCAGGTAGCCTGACCCGTCAGTGCGCGTCGACGTCCTCACCATCTTCCCCGGGATCTTCGAGGGGCCGCTTCGGGAGAGCCTGCTGGGGCGGGCCATCGCGAGCGGCCTGCTGGACGTGCGGGTCCACGACATCCGCGACTTCGCCACCGATCGCCACCGGCAGGTGGACGACGAGCCGTTCGGGGGCGGACCGGGGATGGTGATGAAGCCGGAGCCGGTGTTCGCTGCCGTGGAATCGCTGGGGGAAGGGACCGCGCGCCGCACCATCCTGCTGTCTCCGGCCGGCCGGCGGCTGGACCAGGCCCTGGTCCGCGAGCTCAGCGCCGAGCCCTGGCTGGTCCTGATCTGCGGCCGCTACGAGGGCGTGGACGAGCGCGTGGCGGAAGGGCTTCCGGCGGAGGAGGTCTCCATCGGCGACTTCGTGCTCTCGGGCGGGGAGATCCCCGCGCTGGTGGTGCTGGAGGCGGTGACCCGCCTGGTGCCCGGGGTGGTGGGCAAGGAGGAGTCGCTCCAGCGGGAATCGTTCGAGGAGGCGGTTCTGGACCACCCACACTACACACGCCCCCGGGAGTTCCGAGGGATGGACGTGCCCGAAGCCCTCATGTCCGGGAACCACGCCGCCATCGAGGCGTGGCGCCGCCAGGCCGCCCTGGACAAGACCCGCCGCAACCGCCCCGACCTCCTCCCGGAGCGCTGATCGCTCCACCCGCCCACACACGGCCAGCCTTCGAGGGTGGGAAATGACCGGCGCCTTCCCTCGGTCTTGTCTGCGGATCGACGATCTCCGGACTTGAACCGGAAAGGAACCGTGTGAAAGCCGGCCCCGAGTTCGAGCGGTTCTACGAGAGGGAGGCGCAGTCCGTGTTCGGCGCCGTGTTCCTGCTGTGCCGCGACGCCACCCTGGCGGAGGACGCGACCCAGGAGGCCTTCGCCCGAGTGTTCGCGCGGTGGGACCGGCTGGGAACCCAGCCGTGGGCGGGAGGGTGGGTCATGACTACTGCCCTGAACGTGGCCCGGCGGGGCCTCCGAAGACGGCACCTCCGGGTGGAAGCCGGTCCGAACCCGGAGCACTCAACCGACGTCGACCTGTGGGCTGTGGTTCGGCGCCTGCCCCGCCGGCAGCAGCACACCGTCGTCCTCCGGTACCGGATGGACCTGCCGGTCCGGGAGATCGCCGAGATCCTCGGATGCCGCGAGGGGACTGTCCGCACCCACCTGGCGCGGGCTCGGGACAGCCTTCGGAGCAGCCTGGGAGGTGAGCGTGACCGAGACTGACCATGAGATTCGCAGGCGCTTGGGGACCACCCGTCCCGATGTCCCCACATTTCAGGTGGACGCCGCCGACGTGATGAGGAGGGCCCGAGCGCGGCGTGTCCGGCGATCCGTCGGGGTTGCCGCAGCGGCGGTGCTCATCCTCGCCGGCGTCGGTCTCCCCCTGGCCCTGCTGTCCGCGCTCGGAGGCTCCCACCGGCCAATCGTGTCACCCTCGCCTCCATCCCCGGCCGTGCGAGCAGTCCTCGGCCCCAGCATCCGGATCCCCTCGGGAGCGGTCGACGTCGCGGTCGAGGACGGGACGGTCTGGGTGTCCGGGTTCGGCAAGCTGACCCGACTGGACGCCGGCTCTGGGCGTGTGGTCGCCACGGTGAGCACGCCAGGGACGGAGGACTACAGCCAGGTCGCCGTCGGGTTCGGGGCGGTGTGGGTGACGGCCGACCGCGGGATCCTCTATCGGGTCGACCCGGCGACCGACCGCGTGGTGCTCGCGATCGCGGTCGGGGGCCCCATCCAGGGAGTCGACACCGGCGCCGGCTCCGTGTGGGTCACCAGGATCGCCGGGGAACACGGAGACCTCATCCGGGTCGACCCCGCCACCGGCCGGGTAGTCGGCCGCCCCATCAAGGTCGGCCCGGGACCGGGAGCCGTGTTGTACGCGTACGGCGCAGTGTGGGTGACGAACACCTCCCCGCCTTCCGTTGACCGGGTCGACCCGACGACCAGAGAGGTGACGGACACGCGGTTCACCGGCCTGGTCGCGGCGGGCTACGGCTCGCTGTGGGCGGTCTCTTCAGGGACTTCGCCGTCATCGAGCTTCGTGGTCCGGGTCGACCCGATGACCGGGGAGTCGATCGCGACGGTGCGCGTTCCGCGCGCCGAGGCGGCGGCGGTCGGAGCGGGGGGAGTGTGGGTTCTCGCCGGGCCGAGGTCGAGCTCCCCGACCCTGTTCCATCCGATCGAGCACACCACGGCGCTGTGGGAGATCGATCCCTCCACGAACCGGATCGTCGGCCACCCGATCCTCTTCGAGGCGCTCCAGCCGATCGCGATCAGCGCGACGGCCGGCGACAGGGCGGTGTGGGTGGCCGACTACGATGGGGGGACCGTCACCCGGTTCGACGTGGTGCCCTGCGCGGGCTCCGCCTGCAGGGCTTGAGCAGGCCGCCGACCTGGCGGCGCACGGCGTGATCCGGTCGGACGAGACCGTGGTCGCCTTCGTGACCGGGATGGGGCTGAAGACCGTGGGGGCCGGACGCGATGCTGGGCCTGGAAGCGATCCCGGGCCAGCGGGGGACCGGGTGCTATCATCAGTGCCCCCGGCCAATCACCTTGCCATGAACAAGATCGACATCATCGAGAAGCCACGCCTGCGCGACGACCTGCCTGAGTTCCGGCCGGGCGATTCCGTCAAGGTGCACGTCCGCGTGGTCGAGGCCGGACGCGAGCGCATCCAGGTGTTCCAGGGCGTCGTGATCCGCCGCTCCGGCGGCGGCCTCCGCGAGACCTTCACGGTCCGCAAGATCTCCTTCGGGGTGGGCGTGGAGCGGACCTTCCCGGTCCACTCGCCCTCCATCTCCCGGATGGAGATCGTGCAGAAGGGCCGGGTCCGCCGGGCCAAGCTGTACTACCTGCGCGAGCTTCGCGGGAAGCGGGCCCGGATCCGGGAACGCCGCGAGGCGACCCCCACCGCCCCTGCACCCTCGAATGCGCCGGAACCGACTCCGGCCGAGGGTCAGGGCTAGGGGAGTGGTCCTGCGCTCGGCCGACTCCGCGGAGCCGGAACAGTCGCGACAGCCATCCGAAGCGGCCGACCCTCCGAACCAGCCACCGCCACCGCCTCCGGCTCCTCCCGCTCCCGCTCCGCCCGCCCCGCCACCACCCTCGGCGCCGCCGTCGCCGGGTCCCACGACGGAGGTCCCCTCGACACCAGCTCCCTCGGCCCCTTCGGCGCATTCGACCACGGCCACGGAGGCCGTTCCCGAGGACCGGGGGCGTCACCGCAAGCGCAAGGGCCCCCTCAGCTTCCTCAAGGAGCTGCCGGCCCTCATCATCATCGCATTCGTCTTGGCCCTGCTCATCAAGACGTTCCTGGTCCAGGCGTTCTACATCCCCTCCCCGTCCATGGACCCCACGCTGAAGGTGGGCGACCGGGTGCTGGTGAACAAGCTGGCGTATAAGTTGCACGGGCCGTCGCGGGGGGACGTGATCGTGTTCTCGAATCCCGGCCCCTCCGTGACCCAGTGCCCCGAGCCGCACCGGAACCCGGTCTCGGCCTTCGTCCACTGGGTCACGGAGGGGCTGGGAGTGTCGGCCCCGGCGTGCGAGGACTTCATCAAGCGGGTGATCGGGGTTCCCGGGGACGTGGTGGAAGAACGCGACGGGGTCATGTATGTCAACGGGAAGCGGCTGGTGGAGCCATACCTCAACAAGCAGCGCGACACTCGGACGCTCGGACCATGGAGGGTGGAGGCCGGCCACCTGTTCGTCATGGGGGACAACCGGGTGAACTCGAACGACTCCCGGTTCGGGCTGGGACAGATCCCCATCGACCACGTGGTGGGGAGGGCGTTCATCATCATCTGGCCGCCCTCCCGGTTCGGAGGGCTGGCCGGAGGATTGCGCCTCGCAGGGTGAGGGAAGCGTTGAGGAGCAACGGCATTCGCGCGGACCGTGCGGGAACGGACCTGGACCGGTACGAGCGACGGCTCCGGGCCCGCGGCTTCCGCCTCATCGCCGGGGCGGACGAGGCCGGTCGCGGTGCGCTGGCCGGCCCGCTGTTCGCCGCGGCGGTCATCCTTCCGGAGGGGTTCGACCTCCAGGGAATCAACGATTCCAAGGTCCTGACGGCGTTGCAGCGGGAGCGGGCGTTCGAGCGCATCCGATCGGGGGCCGTGGCCGTCTCGGTGTGCCGGGTCATGCCCACGCGCATCGACCACCGCGGCCTGCACCGCTCGAACCTGTTCCTGTTGCGGCGGGTGTTCCGCGAGCTTCCGGTGCCGCCCGATTTCGTGCTCTCGGACGGGTTCCCGCTGCGCGGGCTCCGCGTCCCGCACCTCTCCATCAAGAAGGGCGACGCGGTCACGGCGTCGGTGGCGGCCGCGAGCATCGTCGCCAAGGTCACCCGGGACCGGATGATGGACCGCTACCACCGGCGGTTCCCCGAGTACGGGTTCGACACGAACCGCGGGTATGGGACCGCGGCGCACTGGAGGGCGCTGGAGCGCGTGGGGCCGTGCCCGATCCACCGGCGCTCGTTCAAGGGCGTGGCGGCGCTCGCGGCAGCGCACGGCTTCGGCCAAGAGCTCGGCCCGGACGGGGATTCCGTTGCCACGCCGATAATGGAGTGGCCATGAGCGAAGAGGAGCTCGAGAACTTCGAGGCCGACATGGAGATGCAGCTGTTCCGGGAGTACCGGGACGTGCTGCCCATGTTCACCTACGTCGTGGAGACCGAACGCCGCTTCTACCTGGCCAACAGCGTCGAGGTGATCCCGCACGAAGGGGCGTCTCCCTGGTTCGAGGTGATCCTGAACGACGCGTGGGTGTGGGACATGTACCGGCCGGCCCGGTTCGTGAAGCGGGTCCAGGTCATGACCACCCGGGATGTCAACATCGAGGAGCTGTCCCACAAGGACGACGCGCTCGGTGCTCCACCGCCGGACTGAACCCCGCGCCGCCGCAAGGCTTCCCCGGACGTTCGTGTCACTGCCCGGGTCTACGGTGGCGGCGTGGGCGACGGCACCCGGGCGGGGATGGAGACGGCTCGAGGCGCCCTGGGCCGTCGGGGCGAGGACGCCGCGCTGGACTGGTACCGGGGAGCCGGGTTCGTCCTCGTTGCCAGGAACTGGCGATGCCCCGCAGGGGAGCTCGACCTGGTCCTTCGACGCGGCGGGCTCGTCGTCTTCTGCGAGGTGAAGACGAGGGGCGGCGCCGGCTTCGGGGGTGGCCACGAGGCCGTGACGTGGCGGAAGCAGCGCAAGCTCCGGCAGCTGGCGGAGATCTTCCTGGCCGGACTCCGGGCTGCTCCGGCAGCGGTGCGGTTCGACGTGGCCAGCGTGCTGGCCCGGCCGGGGATGCGGCCGGCCGTGGAGGTCTTCGAGGACGCGTTCTGACGTCGATTCGACGAGGGCTTGCGCGTTCGGTAGGTCGTTTCCGCAGGTCAGCGCGTCGCTGGGCGTGAGTGTCACTGCGGGGCCCTAGGGTCCTCGCTGTCGTGTACGGACGGGTCATGGGCGTCGCGGTCATCGGCGTGCTGGGCCATCCGGTCACAGTCGAGGCGCACATCGGGCGGGGGCTCCCGACACTGTGCCTGACCGGACTGCCGGGGGCCTCGGTGCAGGACGCGCGGGAGCGGGTCCGCCCCGCCGTGGAGAGCTCCGGCCTGGAGTGGCCGCTCCGCCGGGTCGTGGTGAACCTCTCGCCGGTGAACCTGCGCAAGGAGGGGCCGGGGCTCGACCTGCCGATCGCCATGGGCGTGCTGGCCGCGTCGGCCCAGGTGCCGGCCGGGTTGCTGGAGCGGTACGCGTTCTCCGGCGAGCTGTCGCTCAAGGGGACGCTCATGCCCACGCCGGGCATCCTCGCGGTGGCCATCGCGGCGGCCCGGGCCGGGCTGGATGGCGTGGTGGTGCCCGAAGCCAATGCCCGGGAGGCGGCGCTGGTGGAGGGGCTCCGGGTGGTCGGCGCCCCGTCGCTGGCCAAGGCCGTCGAGTTCCTGCGCGGGGAGTGGAATCCGCCCACCCCGGAGCCGGCCGAGCCCGACGACTCCTCGGCGGCGGCGGCGGGGGGGGGGTCGACTTCGCCGAGATCCGGGGCCAGGACCAGGCCCGCCGGGCCCTGGAGGTGGCCGCGGCGGGCGGGCACAACGTCCTGCTGGTCGGCTCCCCGGGGGCCGGCAAGACCATGCTGGCGCGGAGGCTGCCGACCATCCTGCCGCCGCTGGCTCGGGACGAGGCGCTCGAGGTCACACGGCTGCATTCCGTGGCCGGCCTCCTCACCGGCAGCGGGCTGGTCACGGCGCGGCCGTTCCGGGCCCCCCACCACTCGGTGTCGCTGGCAGGCCTGTTGGGGGGCGGCAGCGGCTACGTGCGCCCCGGCGAGATCTCCCTGGCGCACAACGGGGTGCTGTTCCTGGACGAGCTCACCGAGTTCCATCGGGATGCCCTGGAAGCGCTCAGGCAGCCATTGGAGGACGGCCGGGCGGTGGTGACCCGGCTCGCCGGGACGGTGGAGTTCCCGGCGCGGTTCACCCTGGTGGCCGCGGCAAACCCGTGCCCGTGCGGGTTCGACGGCGATCCACGCCGGGCATGCCGCTGCCCGCCCAATCGGGTCGAGGCGTACCGGGGCAAGCTGTCCGGGCCGTTGCTGGACCGGATGGACATCCGGCTGTTCGTGCCCCGGCTGTCGCGGACGGAGCTGCTGGGGCGGTCCCCCGGGGAGGCGTCCGCCGCCATCCGCGAACGGGTGGCCGCAGCCCGCGACCGGCAGCAGCACCGGTACCGGGGGACCCCGGTTCGGTGCAATGCGGCGCTGCCCGGCCCGATGGCCCGGCGAGAGGCTCGCCTGTCCCCCGACGCGGAGGGGCTTCTGGCCAGGGCGGTGGACGCCATGAACCTGTCCGGCCGCGGCTTCGACCGGGCCCTGAAGGTGGCACGGACCGTGGCCGACCTGGCGGGGGAGGACCAGGCCTCGGCGGCCCATCTCGCGGAGGCGCTTTCCTACCGAGTGGACCTGCGGGAAGCGGAGGCCGCCCGTGCCGTCTGAGCGCGGCTCGCCCGGCCCGTTCTCGCCCGACGACCTCTCGGGGGACGGCCGATCGCGCGAGCTGGCCTGGCCGCCCGGGTTCGTCGCGACACGGGCGGATCGTCGAGCACTGCTCGTCCTGGCCTCGCTCCAGGGCATCCGCCCCCGCCGCCTGCTCGAGCTCGCGGTGCGCCTGGGGACCGCGCGCGCATGCCTGGCCGCCGTGGCCGACGGCCGCGAGGGGAGCGAGGCGGATCGCCGGTGGGTCCGGCGCATCGACCCGGACCGGCTGGAGGCGTCCATGGGAGCGTGCGGGGCCCGGGTGGCCTTCCCCGGTTCGCCCGAGTACTCGCCCTGGCTCGGGGACCTGGCCGATCCGCCGGCGGCGCTGTTCGTGCGAGGCGCCCCGTTGCAACCGGCGGCCGCCCGGGTGGCCGTGGTCGGAGCCCGGCGGTGCTCTTCACTGGGCCGCGAGGTCGCCACCGAGATCGGGGCCGGCCTGGCCGGTGCGGGAATCACCGTCGTCAGCGGCGCGGCCATGGGGATCGACGCCGCTGCGCACGAGGGTGCGCTTCGGGCAGGAGGGCACACCATCGCGGTCCTGGGTTGTGGGATCGACCAGTCCTACCCACCGCGGAACCAGGCGCTCATCGACCGGATCGCGGCGTCGGGCTCGGTGGTGAGCGAGTATCCGCCCGGCGTGCCGGCCGAGCCCTTTCGTTTCCCGGCCCGCAACCGCATCATCGCGGCGCTGGCCGAGGCGGTCGTGGTGGTGGAGGGAGCTCGGGGCAGCGGTTCGCTCATCACCGCCGACCACGCCCTCGATCTGGGGCGAGCCGTCTACGCGGTGCCCGGTCCGGTCACCAGCCCGCTGTCGGAGGTCCCGCTGGCCCTGATCCGCGACGGGGCCGGCATGATCCGGGGCGCCGAGGACCTGCTGGTGGACCTGGGCCGGATCGACCCCGAGGCCGCCCGCGCCTCGCTCGGCGGGGGCGGGCTGAGCGGCGAGGGCGGGGCGGCGTCGGGGGAGGGGCTCTCGGACGGAGAGCGCGCCGTCCTCGGGGTGCTGGCCGGCCCCACCCTGCCCGACCAGGTGGCCGCGTCCCTCGGCTGGGAGCTGGGGGAGGTGATCCCCGTCCTGGTCTCCCTGGAGCTCAGAGGCCTGGTCCGCAACGTCGGCGGCCGCGTCGAACGCCGCTTGGTGGTGACGTCGTGAAGGGGCACCTCCGACTTCAGGCATAAAGGGATCGCTCGACGTGTCTGCCAGGGGGACCGTCGGGTTGGTTGACCTCCTGAAGGCCTATGGTAGAACGGTTGCGCCCGCACCTACCGGAAGGCGAGCCGTGTCCGAACCACTCGAGATCGACTCCGCCGACGCCGCGCTCATCGAAGCGTTCGGACGGCACTTGGCTCTGGAGCGACATCTTTCCGGGAACACCGTGGAGGCCTACCGCCGCGACCTCACGCAGCTGGCGGCGTTCCTGCATCGAGCGCACGGCTCGTTCGCGTCGGCCACTCACTCGACGCTCAGACGTTTCCTCGCGCAGCAGGCCACCAGGGGCTACGCCCGGGCGTCGGTGGCCCGTCGAGTGGCCTCGATCCGGTCGTTCTACCGCTGGGCCCACTCGCGAGCGTACGTTGCCGTCGACCCGGCGGCCTCTCTGGGCCGCCCCCGGGTGAGCTCGCGGCTTCCCTCCGTGCTCCGGCCAGCCGAGGCGGCGGCGCTGGTGGAGGCACCGGCCACCCTGCGCCGGGCAGCCACCTCGGGCCCGGTGACGGCCAAGCGTGGCGCAGCCCCCACGGTCTCGGGCTCCGGAAGGGGAACGCGGGGCCAGGAGGTCGAGGAAGCCGTGTCCCTCCGCGACGCCGCCATCCTCGAGCTGATGTACGGATCCGGCCTCCGCGTGGCCGAGGCCTGTTCGCTGACCGTCGATCGCGTGGACCTCTCGACCCGTCGGGTGGTCGTGATGGGCAAGGGCTCCAAGGAACGGTCCCTGCCGTTGTCGGACTACGCCGTGCAGTCGCTGCGCACGTATCTGGACCAAGGTCGGCCTCGAATGGCTCCCGGTGACAGCAGACGGGCCTTCTTCAACCGGCGGAGAAAGCCGATGTCGGAGCGCGACGTGCGCGCAATGGTGGAAAAATACGGACGGAAGGTGCTCTCGGGCCGGCACGTGAGTCCACACGTGCTTCGCCATTCCTTCGCCACCCACCTGTTGGAGGGAGGAGCCGACATCCGCTCCGTCCAGGAACTGCTCGGCCACGCCAGCCTCGCCACGACCCAGCGATACACACATGTGTCCCGGGCCCGGCTGTTCGCCGCGTATCACGAGAGCCACCCGAGGGCCCGATGACGCGCACGGCGAGGACCACCACGCCGGTCGCCGAGCTCGACGCCCTGTGGCGTGAGTTCAAGGAGCGCGGGTCGAACGACGCCCGGGAGCGACTCATCCTGCACTACGCCCCGCTGGTCAAGTACGTGGCCGGTCGAGTGGCGACGGGACTGCCCGCCACCGTGGAGCAGGCCGACCTCGCCTCGTACGGCATGTTCGGGCTCATCGACGCCCTCGAGAAGTTCGACCTCGGCCGGGCCATCAAGTTCGAGACGTACGCCATCCCTCGGATCAAGGGGGCGATCATCGACGAGCTCCGGGCCATGGACTGGGTGCCCCGATCCGTGCGGTTCAAGGCTCGCGAGATCGAGAAGGCCTACACCGACATCGAGGCGAAGCTGAAGCGGGCCCCCACCGAAGGGGAGATCGCGCAGCACCTCGGCGTGACCGTCACGGAGCTCCACGACATGGTCAGCCAGATCTCGTTCGTCTCGGTGATGGCGCTCGACGAGGTCGTGGCGACCGGGGAGGACCGGGGCGAGGGCGTGACCCTCCTGGACACGCTGGCGGACTCCGGAGTGGATCCGATCTCCGGGCTGGAGGGCCAGGAGACACGCGGGCTCCTCGCCGCGGCCATCAACTCGCTGTCCGAACGCGAGAAGGTCGTCGTGACCCTGTACTACTTCGAGGGTATGACCCTGGCCGAGATCGGGGACATCCTGGGCGTCACCGAGTCGCGGATCTGCCAGATCCACACCAAGGCGGTCCATCAGCTCCGGGGCCATCTCATCGAGACACCGGAGTAGCCGGCGGGGGCTCAAGGACTCGGGAAAATTTCACGTCTGGCTGTGATCCAGTTCACTGCGGTTTGCTCGGCGACGGCCTAGAGTCGAATTCGCTGGCTTTCGGGTGCCGAATGAGGAACGGCGGCGCCCATGCGGAAGATCACCACGTATCTGGCGGCGGGGAGCGTCCTCGCGGCTGGAAGTCTCTTCGTCGGAGCGGCCCCGGCCGCTCGAGGCGACATCGGGTTCGGGACCTGGTCGTGGCCGGTCGTCGGCCCGGTCATCCGCGGGTTCGAGCCGCCTCCGACGCCATACAGCGCCGGACACCGGGGCATCGACATCGCGGTGCCATTCGGCACACCGATCCACGCGCCGGCCGACGGTGTCGTCACGTTCGCCGGCTTCGTGGCCGGGTCGCTCTTCGCCACGATCGACCACGGGGACGGCGTCCGCAGCTCCTACTCGTGGCTCTCCGCCGTGATGGTGAAGAAGGGCGACCAGCTGAGCCGGGGGCAGGTCTTCGCCAGAACCGGACACGGACATCCGGACGTGCCCACGCCTCACCTGCACTTCGGGGTCCGGATCAACGGTGACTACGTCGACCCGATGCTGTTCCTGGGAAGCGGGAGCCTCGTGAACATCGTCCATCTGGCCGACCTGATGCCCCGATCCGAAGCACGAGCGGACGGCGAGGCAGCGAGCCTCTGGTCGGGCGCCGGCGGGCATGGATCGGCTGCCGGTACCCGTCCGTTCCGGCGCCAGGCGACGGCGCCTCGGCCGAGGCCGAGAGGCGGTGGGCTGGTCCTGCTCCCGGCCAGGGCACCCCCGCGCCCGGACTCGTGACCCCAGCGTGGACCACTCGCAGGCCGCCGCCGGGCCGGTCGGCTGTCGCTGTGGGCCGGACGCCGCCCATACTGCGGCCCCTACAATGGCCCCTCGACTCTACCGAGGGTGGCTCCGCTGGAGGTCCGCGCACGAACTCAATATGAGCTCCGAGCCCGCAGGTCAGCGCGGGGCGAACGTCGCGTTGTGGCGCTGGTGGCGTTGGTCATTGTGTTCGTGATGACCCTCGGCATGGTGTTCGCATCGTCGGCGAGCGCCGCAGGCTCACCCACGCCGAGTCCCTCGGGTACGGCGACCCCGAGCCCGTCGGCGACCCCGAGTGCGTCCGCCACACCGAGCCCGTCCGCTACACCTGTCCCGTCCGCTACACCTGTCCCGTCGGTATCGCCGCCGCCGCTCGGGGCTCCGGGGGCCAAGGACTCGTGGCTCCAGTTCCAGGGCACCGCGGCGCACACGGGCCAGGTGCCGAGCGGGCAGCCGCTCCCACCGCTTCGGCTCGCCTGGAAGTTCCCGATGCCCGAGAAGGAGCGGGTCCTGTCCGGGGGGCTGATCGACGGGAAGCTCGTGATCGCCGAAGGGCGACACGGGGTCTACGGCGTCGACCTGAGCTCGGGCCGGCAGGCCTGGCAGCTGCCGCGCGTGGACGGCCCGGTGGCCATGCCCGCGGTGGCCGTGGTGGGAAGCCACCACGTGCTCCTGTTCACGCAGGGAACGAAGGCCACCGACTCCCGCCTGGTCGCCTACGACCACCTCGACACGGCGCAGCCCACGCTGCTGTGGCAGGTGCAGCTCGACGACGTCACCTCGAGCGGCGTGGCCGTCGACGGCCCCACGGCGTTCCTCGGGGACCGGTCGGGAAACGTGTACGCCGTCAAGGTCTCGACCGCCCCGGTGACCGGACTTCGGCCAACCGCCGATGCGTTCGCCTGGAAGCCGTTCACGGGGCCCGGCACCGTCGACGCGCCTCCGGCGGTCGCGGACGGGAAGGTCTTCGCCGTCTTACGAGACTCGACCACCGGGGACGTCACGGTCCTCGCGCTCGAGGAGGACACCGGCAAGCCCGCATGGCCGCAACCTTTCTCGCCGTCCGCCCCGCCGACGTACGGGTCCGCGCCGACCGTGGACGGAGGACGTGTCTTCGTGGGGTTCGCGGACCAGACCATCCGTGCGCTCCGGGAGCGCGACGGAGTCAGCCTGTGGTCGGACCGGCTGAACTCTCCGTTCTTTCCCCTCTCCGCGCCCGCCGCCGCGGGAGGCAACGTCTTCGCGTTGGCCACGTTCCCGGGCGCCGAGGCCGGCCTGTACCGGCTGGACGCTGCGACCGGCCAGCGTGACTGGTGGTTCGAGTTCGACAGCTCGACGGTGGTCAGCTCTCCCGTGGTGGTGGGGCCGTACCTGTATGTCGCCCTCGACGACGGGCGGGTCGCCGCCTTGCAGCAGGCCCCGGACGTCGAGGTGTGGGAGCGGGGGACCGGTCGAGGCGGGCTCCGCCCCGTCGCCGTCGGCGGCGGCATCCTCGTAGTCAGCAAGGCCGGGTCGCGAGGAGGCCTGCTGGGGTTCGCGCACGACCCCTCCGGCCACCTGGTGCACGTGGTCTCCCCGACCCGACTGAATCTGGGGCGATCCCTCCTGAACTACGTGGAGGCATTCGCGGTCGTCGTGATCGCTGCCTTGTTCCTGCGCTTCGGGGCCGGGCGCCTGCGCCGTCGCAGGACCGCGCCGGCGGCCTCCGAGGAGCCGGCGTGAGACAGACCGGCGCCGGCGACAAAGGAACCGCATGACCAAGAAGAAGAAGCGACGTCCCGGCCAGAGCCGGGGGAAGCGGCCGGCCGCCAGGCCGTCGGGCCAGACCCAGCCGCTCCGGGCCCGGCCGCAGCCCTCCGCGATCGAGCCGGCGGACGCGGCGCAGGGCGCCGGCGTGGACCTGACGGAAGACACCGTCACGCCCGAGACGGCCACGGAACCGCAGACGCTGGCCCCCACCGATGGAGCGGCTGGGCGGCCCGGGGCCGGGGGCCGAGCGCGGCCGGCCCGGAGCGCGACGTCCGGCGCCCGGCCGGGC
>JALYLZ010000194.1 GCA_030774015.1 Actinomycetota bacterium
CCCCCACCCGGACCACCCGACGAGCAGCGGTTCTGGGACGTTCAGAGCTCCGGCAGCGGCGTTCGGATCCTCACGTGGCCGGTACGCAGCGGCCGGTGGTCCGTCGTGGTGATGAACACGGACGGCACGCCCGGGATCGACGTGGAAGCCTCGATCGGAGCACGGGCACGGGCCCTGTTGTGGGTGTCCGTCGGCCTGCTGGTGGCCGGGGTGCTCGTCGCGGCCCTGGGGGCGCTGTTGCTCTGGTTCGGCGTGCGCACGCCTCGCGGAGACCTGGCCGGACCGGTCCCGCCGCCGCCTCCGCCGACCTAGCGACCTAGCGATCCGTCCCGTTCACCGAGGCCGGCACCCAGCACTCGACCACGGTGCCGGCGCCGGGCGCGCTGTCGATCCGCCACCACCCGCCGGCCAGCTCGGCCCGCTCCCGCATGGCCTGGAACCCCAGGTGCCCCTGGTGCACGCGGGCCGGTTCTCGGGCCTCGAACCCCTCACCGTCGTCCCGGATCCGCAGGAAGTACCCGCCATCGCGCGGCGCCAGGAGCACGTCGACGTTTCGCGCCCGGGCGTGCTTGCGCACGTTCACCAGCGCCTCGCGGGCGATCCGGTAGATCGTCATGCCGACCTCGGTCGGCGGGCGCTCCTGGAGGTGATCGCGGATCCGGTAGCGGAGCCCGGTCTCCTCGCGCATGGGCTCCAGAACCGACCTCAGCACGGCGGCCAGCCCTTCGTCCTCCAGTGAGGCCGGCCGCAGCTCGAAGCTCAGGCGGCGGAGCCTGCGGACGGCGAGCTGGAGGATCTCCTCCAGCGCGACCAGCTCCGCGCGGTGCTCGGGCGCCACGTCCCGGCGCCGGAGGAGCTGGATGCGCAGCACGGCCGCGGTGATGACCTGCACGGGGTCGTCGTGGAGGTCCTCGGAGAGCTGCTTGCGTTCCTTCCGCTCCACCTGGCCGAGGGTCTCCAGCAGCCGGCGGCGTTCCTCGTCGACCCGCTGGAGCTGTTCGTAGATGGCCTGGGTCCGGGCCGCCGCCAGACGGCCCGAGGCCTCGCTGACGCGAAGCTGCTCCTGGGCGGCGCGCTGTTCGGTCACGTCCCGAGCCAGCCCCTCCACGGCCACCACCCGCCCCGCGACGTCATGGATCGGCGCGATGAAGTACTCGGTCCACGCCGTTCCTCCGTCCTTTCGGATCAGGCGGAGCGGCACGGGGCCGGCCGGCTCGGAAGGCCCGTGCAGCAGCACGGCGGCCGTGGCGCGGTCCTCCGGGTGCGAGATCTTCAGCAGGAGGTCCGGGTCCGCGTAGTGCTCGGCCGGGGAGTACCCGGTGATCCGGGCGGCTGACGGGCTCACGTAGTCGAAGCCCCGGACCGGGAGCAACCGGTACAGGAACTCGATGTCCGAGGCCAGCTCGGCCAGGGGCTCGGCGGCGAGATCGGAGGGCGGACCCTCGTCCCTTCGCACTCCGACCAGGGCCGAGTTGGGGACGAGGACCAGGTGCGACTCGTCCGACCCCATCCCGAAGATTCGCTTGGACGGATCCCCGCCTCGTCCAGAGGATCGAATGCCCGCCACCACCACCTCCCCACCTTCAACCCAAGCATTGCCCGAATGGGGGCCTGTTCAGGCCGGTCGGATGGCGAATTCAACCGGCGGATCGGGTGATCTTGTTTCGGGCCGAACGGGGAAGGCAGGGCCCCCAGAAGGCCGTCCCCTGTTTGGGGCTGGTCCTCTTGGAAGGGTCGGTCAGGCGGGGGCGCCGGCCCGGACCCGGCTGCGCTCCCTGGCCCGCTCGGCCAGGGCGTCGAACAGGGCCTGTTGGGTGGGGTCGTCGGCTGCGGTGAGCTCCGGATGCCACTGCACGGCCACCAGCCAGCCGTCGTCTCCCTCGATCGCCTCCACCACCCCGTCCTCGCTCCGCCCCACCACGTGGAGTCCGTCGCCCAGCCGGTCGACGGCCTGGTGGTGGTGGGAGGCGCAGGTCAAGACGGTGCGCCCGGTGGCCTCGGCCACACGAGAGTCGGGCTTCACCTCGACCTGGTGCATGACGGGGTGGCTGCCGAGCGACGCGTCGGGTCGATGGTCCAGGACCCCCGGCAGATCGGGGACGTGCTGGAGCAACGTGCCGCCACGGGCCACGTTCAGCACCTGGATGCCGCGGCACACGGCGAGGGTCGGGAGGTCCCGGCGGACGGCCTCGCGCACCAGCGAGATCTCGAGGTCGTCGCGATGCGGGTCCACCCCGTAGACCTCCGAGTGTGCCTCCGCTCCGTATCGGGCGGGGTCGACGTCTCCGCCGCCCAGCAGCAGGATCGCGTCGAACATGTCCAGCATCGACACCACCGATTCGAGGTCGGTCTCCGGAAGGATCACCGGCGTCAGCCCGGCCCGGCGGATGGCCTCGATGTATGGCTCGGGGACGGCGAAGCATCCGACGTGCCAGCTGGTCACCCGGCCGGCGGGCAGCCGGTACGCGGGAACGGCGACGAGTGGCTGGGTCACGGGCTACAGGGTACCGGACGGGGCCGACAATTCCGGCACGCCGGTGCTCGGTTTTCACGCCCGGCCCGTTGGAGATACCGAACCGTGCCGAAGCGGACCTCGCTGGTGCAGCGGGGGCTCCTGCACGCCCCCTACTTCGCGGCGTGGTGGGTGCTGTCCATGCTGCTGTGGCTGCTGTTCACGAGCACGGTCGCGCCATCCGACGCCATCGTGGGGATGTGCGCGTCGCTGATCACCGCTGCCGCCGGCGAGATGGTGCGGACCCGGAGCTCGATCGAGTTCCGGGGCCGCATGCCGGGCACCGGAGCTTCCTCGATCGCCGGCGCAGGCCGACCACGATGCCCTGGGGGGTGAAGACGACTCGGGCCACGGTGGCTCCGGCGATGGCCAACATCCTGTTGAATGCGGTGGTGGCGCGCACGTGTCTCCCCTTCCGGGGGAAGGCTCGGTGGTTTCGCAAGAACGGCCGAACCTACCGGGAGCGATACGTGCGCGTCTTCCGTTGCTGCTCCGTGAGCGCCTGGGAGGGCCGAAGGCCCAGGTCACGACGACCAGGCGGGCTTACGCGGGGGCTACTTCACCCATAGGAACCCGAGGAGTCCCCAATTTTCCCCCATGAAGTCGTCGAGAAGCCGCTCTAGCCATCGGATCTAGTCGGCGGGTTGGCCGGCCAGGGCCACTGCTGCGGCGATGTGGGAGAGGTGGGTGAGGGCCTGGGGGAAGTTGCCGAGCATCTCGCCGCGCTTGGGGTCGAACTCCTCGGAGAACAGGCCCACGTCGTTCGCGGTCGAGACGGCGCGGTCGTACACCCGCCTGGCCTCCTCGTGGCGGCCCTGGCGGGCCAGGCACTCCACCAGCCAGAACGAGCAGGCCAGGAACGCGCCCTCCTCGCCCTCCAGGCCGTCGTCCGCGCGGTAGCGCCAGACAAGGTCGTCCTCGCCGAGGTCCTCCCACACCGCGTCCGTGGTGCGGACCATCCGTTCGTCGTCGTACTCCACGAACCCCACGTTCGGGATCAGCAGCAACGCGGCGTCCATGGTCTTCGCCCCGAAGGCGCGGACGAACACGCCTCGCCTGCGGTCGTACCCTCGCGTCTCGACGGCCCGGCGGATCTCGTCCCGCGCCTTGGTCCACGTCCGGGTGGGGGCGCGGCGGCCGCACTCCCTGGCCAGCTTGATGCCGTAGTCGAGCGCGGCCCAGCACATCACCTTGGAGTGCACGAAGTGCTGGGGCTTCCCCCGCACCTCCCAGATCCCCGGGTCGGCTCGCCGCCAGTTCGCGGCGGCCGTGTCGACGAGCCCCACCAGGAACCGCCAGTAGTCGTCGTCGGGGGAGTGCCCGCGCTCGTGCCACCGCCACGACAGGGCCAGCAGCTCGCCGTAGACGTCGTGCTGATCCTGCTCGTACGCGGCGTTGCCCACCCGGACTGGCCGGGACCGCCGGTACCCCTCCAGGAAGTCGAGGTCCATCTCCACCAGGCGCCGCTCGCCCCCCACGCCGAACATGATCTGGAGGTCCTCCGCGTTGCCGGCCGCGCTCCGTTCGATGAAGCGGCGGAACCCCTCCGCCTCGGCGTCGAACCCCAGCTCCCCCAGCGAGCGCAGCGCGAACGTGGAGTCCCGGATCCAGCTGAACCGGTAGTCCCAGTTGCGCGCGGCGCCGACCTTCTCGGGAAGGGACGTGGTGGCCGCGGCGGCCATCGCTCCCGTGGGGCTGTGGACCAGCGACTTCAGCACCACCGCCGAGTGGATCGCCGCGGGGCCGTCGGGACTCTCCAGGCGGCCCCGTGAGGACCACCGGCGCCACCACTTGATCGTCTCCTCGATCCGCCGGTCGAGGTCCCCGGGGTCCGGCGACTCGGGAGGATCCGGGTCCATCTCCTCGGGGTGGACGTACTGGAGGCTCAGGTGGACGCGCTCGCCGGCACGGACCACCACGTCACCGGCCAGACCGTGCTCCTCAAACACGGCGAGGTCGGCATCGGTCGAGATGAGCAGCCCGTCGTTCCCCCCGATCGCGCTGTGCAACCGGAGGCCGTGCCGGCGGATCCACGGCCGGACCTCCCCGTAGTCGAAGCGGGGGACGATCTCGAGGCGGAGCTCGATCGCGCCCCGGACGCCCTCTACCACCCGCAGGACCTGCCGGTGCGGGTTGTCCCGCCCGCCGCGACGCATGGTGAAGCAGTCGGTGACCCTCACCTCGCCGCCGCCGGTCCGGAAGGTCGTCTCGAGCACCAGGGTCCCGTCGACGTATCGGCGGAAGCATTCGAAGTCCGCCGCGGCTGGGGTGATCGAGCAGTATCCCGCCCCCTTCCAGTCGAGGATCCGGCCGAAGCAGCTTCCCGAGTCGAATCGCGGCATGCAGCACCAGTCGATCGACGCGTTGCGCGAGACCAGCGCCGCGGAATGGCAGTCCGCGATGAGGGCGTAGTCGCCGATCGGCGGGTACTGTGAGCGACGGGGCACGCGGCCTCCTGGGAACAGGGCTCGCTGGCGGGAATGCGCAGGTGACGTTGCCCGAAGCACACGAGGCGAAACGAGGGCCGTTCGTGGGTACGAACGTCGCGTGAGGGCGAACCCGACATGAGCGCCGAGGCCGGCCACCCCACCACGCTTCGGGGGCAGATGGACCTGGTGCTGCCGCCGACCAGCCGGTCCCGGCGGATTGCCGAGTGGGGCGTCGTGGCGTGGGCGGTGGTGGGCGTCGCCGTGGTGATCTGGTTCCTGGTCAGGCTGTTCCACGGCCTGGGCGCGCTGCTCCCGTACCTGGTCATGGCGGGGATGGTGGTCCTCGTGCTGAGCCCGGCCGTTCGGGCCCTGACCCGGCTGCGGGTCCCCCGAGAGCTCGCCGTGACCATCGTGTTCGCGGTGGCCGCGGTGGCCACGCCGGCCGTGGTGCCGCTCATCCTGCGGACCCTGCTGGACCAGGTCCGGTCGCTGCTTCGCTCGTCACCCACCGCCCTGGAGTCCGGCGGGCTGGTCGGGCGGCTGGCCGGCTCGTCGAACTCGCTGCTGCACGCCGCTGGGAACGCGATCAAGTCCGGGGTGGGCTCGTACCAGGCCCACGCCGCCGGCCACCTGGCCTCGCTGGGGTCCCTCCTGGCCCACGCCGGCGTGATCGTGCTCCTGGGTGGGTTCCTCGGGTATCTGCTCCTGCTGTCGCGGCCGGGGATCGGGGCGGGGCTCATGCTGCTCGTCCCGCCGTCGCGCCGGGCCCTTGCGCAGGAGGTCGCCACGGAGATGGGACGGATCGTTGCGAGCTACGTTCGGGCCCGGCTCATCGTGTCGGCTGCCGTGGGCGTCCTCGCCACCATCGGACTGTGGGCGGTCGGCATGCCGTTCTGGCTGGTCCTGGGGCTGATCGTGGGCTTGGCCAATCTGGTCCCGACCCTCGGCGCCTGGATCGGCGGCGCCCCGGTGGTGCTGGTGGCACTGCTGACCAAGCCGCCGGCGTTCCTGTTCGCCGCGCTCGCGGTGATCATGCTGGCCCACGTGGTCGACGGATTCATCCTGTCCCCGATCATCCTGAGGGAGACCATGCACCTGCATCCGGTGGTCGTGTTGCTCTCGGTGATCGTGGGAGCGGAACTGCTGGGGATCTGGGGCGTGCTGGCCGCGATCCCGGTGGCAGCGATCGTCCAGTTCCTGCTCCACCGCTGGGTCTCGCCGAAGGTGTACGGCGACCCGCGAGATCCCGTGCCGATCGCGCCGGCCGACTTACCTCCCGCCGAGGCCGGCGCCGGCGTCCCCGGCGGCCCCGGCCCCGGGGGCTGAGCGGCCCGCCACCACGCCCAGCGAGCAGAAGGTCGTAGCCACGGCGGCGTCGACGAGGGCTGGCTTTCGATGGTCGGCGCTGGCGGCCGCCAGGGCGAACATGCTGGTCGCGTGCAGGGCGTCCACGACGGCACCCGCGTAGAGGCGGACCCGGGCGGGGTGGCCGGCCGTCGCGAGGGCCTGGGCCAGGTGGCGCGAGCCGAGGACTCGGGCTACTGCCGTCCCGCCGCCATCAGCGTTGCCCGCCGCGCGGAGCAGTGGGCCGGGCGCGATCAGCAGCGCGGACCCGTAGGCGGCGCGCGCCAGCGCGAGCGGGTTCAACGCGGCGTCACCGGCGGGTTCGGCCCTTACCGTGGCCCGGCCCAGCCCCGCGGATGCGCCGGTCACCACCACGACCTTGCCGCGCAGCGACGTCATGCAGCCAGTGCATTCCTGTTCAGATGCTCGATCCGGCTCTTGTCGGAGCGCGGACGGCTGGTCTCGGTGTCGAGCCGGGTGGGCAACTTCATCGGCGTCCTCTGGCCAGAGGGAGAGGTCCTGAGCCGCTTCTACCCGTCGCCGGGTGACCCGGAAACGTGGCTGCCGGCCGATGCCCGTGTCCTCAGTTCTCTTTGACAGTGGGGCGGATTCCGCGTAAGCGATGCAGGTCCAGTCGAGGAGGCTGCCGTGACCGTTTCGCGCAAGGTCCACCACACCAGGCGTGACGAGACGCTGTCCCTGAACCCGCTGGTCGCCGGCCCGAACGTGGGCGCCGGCGCGAGCGCGAGCGGCGAGATCCCGCGATATCGATTGCCCGATGCGGAGATGGGGCCGGACGCCGCCTACCAGATCGTCCACGACGAGCTGATGGTCGACGGCAACGCTCGCCTGAACCTGGCCACCTTCGTCACCACGTGGATGGAGCCGCAGGCCGCCCGGTTGATGGCGGAGACCTTCGACAAGAACATGATCGACAAGGACGAGTACCCGCAGACCGCCGAGCTCGAGATGCGGTGCGTGAACATCCTCTCGGACCTGTGGGGCTCGCCCGACCACGAGGAGGCCACGGGGTGCTCGACCACGGGCTCCAGCGAGGCGGCCATGCTGGGCGGGATGGCGCTCAAGTGGCGCTGGCGGGAGCGGATGCGCGCGACCGGGAAGCCCGCCGACCGCCCCAACATGGTCATGAGCATCGGCGTCCAGGTGTGCTGGGAGAAGTTCTGCCGGTACTGGGACGTCGAGCCGCGGTTCGTGCCCATGGAGGCCGGGCGCCGCCACCTCACCGGCGAGGAGGCCGCGAGGCTCTGCGACGAGAACACCATCGGGGTCGTGGCGGTGATGGGCGTGACGTTCGATGGGAGCAACGAGCCGGTGGCCGAGATCGCCGCGGCCCTCGACCGGCTCCAGTCCGGCGGCGGACCGGACGTCCCCATCCACGTGGACGGCGCCTCGGGCGGGTTCGTGGCGCCCTTCCTGCAACCCGACCTGCCGTGGGACTTCCGGGTCCCCCGCGTGCAGTCCATCAACGCGTCCGGCCACAAGTACGGGCTCGTCTACCCGGGGGTGGGATGGATCGTGTGGCGCTACCCCGAGGCGCTCCCCGGCGACCTGGTGTTCGACGTGAACTACCTGGGGGGGCAGATGCCCACGTTCGCCCTGAACTTCTCGCGGCCGGGGGCCCAGGTGTGCGCGCAGTACTACAACTTCATCCGGCTGGGGCGGGAGGGATACCGCCGGGTCCAGCAGCAGTCCATGGACACGGCCCGCTTCCTGTCGGAGGAAGTGGACCGCCTCGGCCCGTTCGAGACGCTGGCCGGCTGTCTGGACATCCCGGTGTTCGCGTTCCGCGTGAAGGACGGCGTGGACCGCTACTCCGTGTTCGACGTGTCACGCGAGCTCCGGAGCCGGGGCTGGCAGGTCCCCGCGTACACCATGCCGGCGAACCTGGAGAACCTCGCGGTGCTGCGCATCGTGGTCCGCAACGGCTTCAGCCGGGACCTCGCGGAGATCCTGCTGGCCGACCTCCGCCGGACCGCACGGGAGCTCGAGAGGCACGGCGGCCACCCCGGCCGGCGCCCGGAGGCGTTCCGGCACTAGCGCGCATCCAGGGGCTACGTCGAGAACGGCGCCGGGCCCTCCCGGCTCGAACGCAGTCGCCGGGCGAATTCCTCCGCCAGGCCGGGGGCGAGTTCCCTTCCCAACATGCCCGCTACGAACTGCAGGCCCTCCGCCTGGACCTGGGCCAGGAACTCAGCCCGCTGCCCAGGCGGCATGGCCTGAAGGGCCTCCTTGAACTTGTCCCGGGAAGAGGGATCGAGCGGGTCCAGCGTGGTGCCGTCGGGGAGGGTGGGGAACCGCGCCCCCCGATCCTGTTGTACGAACGCCGGGACCAGGGCGGCGAACTGGGCGACGGCGTTCAGCCGTGCCGCATACTCCTGGACCGACTGAAGCCCGCTGTTGCATACGCACACCAGGCGGTCGAGCTCCAGGAAGAACACCCAGTCGTCCCGCTGGAGCAGGAGGGCCATGGTTCGCTCCGTGATGACAGCGGTCGCGTACTCGCGGTTCAGGGCCAGCACCTGGAACTGCCGGTTGAACTGCTCGCTCTCAAAGGTGATGTCCTTCAGGAAGAGATGCATGGCGGGTCGGTACCGCCGCAGGTTCACGAACAGCGGCGGAAGCGCCTGGCCCAGCCGAAGGACGCATACCGAACCCGGCTGGCCGGTCCTCTGCACTCCGATCCAGGCGTTGCCGAGCACGAATGGCCGCCCACCGGCCTGGCCGGAGTACACATCGGTGAACCGGGGCCCGCTCACGTGGACGTCGCCGTCCCGCGGGACGCCGTGCAGGTTCCGAAGCATCTCTGTCACGTACCTGGCCGTCGCCGTGTCGAACGCGGGATCCGCTGAGGGCCCAGCCCACCCCTGGCTGGCGGCGTACTCGGCCAGGCCTGGGATCGGCGCTGCCTCCTGCTGGCGCTGGAGGCGGTTGCGTTCCGCGGCCCGCTGCCCGAGTCGGAGCACCAGGGCCACCACCCCAACCGCCACCAGGACCAGCACGACCGGAACCATCGAGGATCACCTCCCGGCAGAGGGCCGATGCTAGCCGGAAGGGCGGGGCTTGGCATCCGGATGCCGGAGGAGCCGCTCGTAGTCCTCGGGCGTGTCCACGTCCGGGGGTGCTACGCCGGCGGCGTCCACATCGAGGACCCAGTCGGGGTGGGCCGCGATCACCTCGCGCGCCCCAACGTCGCCTTCCAGGGCGGCCACCTTCCCCCAGGTGTCGCGAGACAGGAGCACCGGGTGGGCCGGACGGCTCCCGTGGGACGCACGGACGATGCGGGCCCCTTTTTGCCGGAACGCATCGAGGACCGCCCGGATCGTGTCGGGAGAGACGCCCGGCTGGTCTGCGAGCAGGATCACGGCGGCCTCGCTGTCGGGGGCTGTCGCCTCCAGGCCCGCCTGGAGCGAGGACGACTGGCCTGCCTCGAAGCGTGGGTTCACCACCGCCCGGGCTCGGTCCGGGAGGCGAAGGGCCTCGCGGACGCGGTCGGCGTCGTGGCCCAGCACCACCACGACCTCGTCCACGCCGCCCGCCAGGGC
>JALYLZ010000195.1 GCA_030774015.1 Actinomycetota bacterium
GTGCTCCCCCCGGCCCGCCTCCCGTCCCGCCGCCCATGCCGGGCCGCGGTTCCCACGCGCCCACCGTCATCGGCGGACCTGCATCGCCCGCACCCCCACCGCCCCTGCCCACGGTGGCCGAGCAGCAAGCGTCCGATCCCAACCGGCTTCCGCCGCCCCGCCGCCGGGCCGAACCCCCCGACCAGCAACGCTGACCGGAGCCAGCCCCGAAGCGACCTACCGCTTGATGTCCTTGCGTTTCTGTGCGGCGAGCAGCAACACGAACAGCACCCCGCAGATCAGCAGCAGGATGCCCCACTTCGGCCACAACGACGCGCTGCTGAACCGCTTTCCGGAGATGATCAGCAGCGCCTGGAAGCCCCATTTCGTCGTGGTGATGTTCCCGATCGCGTCGCCGGCCTTTCCGATCGACAGGTCCGGGTTCCCGAACATGAACTGCGGCACCAGGAACACGATGAGCAACAGCGGCGTGACGTTCTGGTTCGACGAGATCGCCGAGATGAACAACCCCAGGAGCATCCCCGACATGGTGGCCAGGAAGAACGTCACGAAAGCCTTGGCGATGCCGCCGGCGCCCGGCGGCCAGAAGAACCCGGTGGCCAGCTTCTTCGTGGCCGTGAACACGGCGGCCTGATACAGGGCCAGCACCACGCCCAGCCACACCTTCGACAGGACGTAGGGAGCGATCTTCAGGGTGACCATGCGCTCGCGCCGGTACACCTCGGACTCCTTGACGATCTCGCGCATGGACGCGATGGCGCCGATCAGCACCGACGTGAGTAAGGCCAGGAACATGAACGTTCGGGCCTGGCCCGCCTGGCGCGGGTCGCTGAAGAACTGCTTCTTCCAGGTCAGCAGGTCCATCAGCCCGATCCCCGGCGCGATGGCCAGCATCAGCAGCAGGCTGAAGCGGTCCCGGCCCAGGATGGCCAGGCTCCGCCGGGACAGGATGGCCAGCTGGCCGAAGCCGGAGACGTGCTTCACGGTGCTGCCGGGGGTCAGCCCCACTCGCTGCACGGGGCCGCTGTCGCCCGCCGCCACTCCCTGGAGCCGCTCCACCACGAACGTCCGGAACTGCGGCGAGTGGCGGTACTGCTCGGCCCACTCCGCGGGCGAACGCTCCTGCTCGAGCTTGATGTAGATCTCGTCGAAGTCCTGCACGCCGAAGAACCCCAGCGCCTCCTCCGGCGGGCCGTAGTAGGAGAGGAAGCCGCCCTTGGCCAGGAACACGACCTGGTCGCACAGCATCACGTTCTTGGTGGCGTGGGTGATCAGCACGATGGTGTGGCCCTGGTCCGCCAGCGTGCGGAGGAGCTTCATCATCTGGCTCTCGGTGCCGGGGTCGAGGCCCGAAGTGGCCTCGTCCAGGAAGAACAGGCCGGGGCGGGTCAGCAGCTCGACCCCGATCGACACGCGCTTGCGCTGGCCGCCCGACAGTCGCGTGATGGGCACGTCCTTGCGCTCGGACAGGCCCAGGATCTGGAGGACCTCCAACACGCGGGCCTCGCGCTCCTGGTCGGTGGTGTCCGCTGGAAGACGCAGTTGCGCGGCGAAGTCGAGCGCCTGATACGGGCTGAGCTCCTTGTGGATGATGTCGTCCTGGGGCACGTAGCCGAGGTCGGTCCGGTACGAGTCCAGGTTCCGGTACAGGTCCGTGCCGTTCACCAGGACGTGGCCCTGGTTGGCCGGGCGGAACCCGTTCAGAGCGTCGAGGAGCGTGCTCTTGCCGGCCCCGGACACGCCCACCACTGCCACGAACTCCCGGGGCTTGATGGAGAACGAGATGTCCTGGAGCAGGTTCAGTCCCTTGGCGACGACCTGGTTCAGGTGCAGGACGTCCAGGCTGAGGTTCCGGGACTCCTCGATCCGCTCCAGGACCTCCGGCGCGTAGATGAACTTGGCCGGGCCGATCCGGATGACGTCGCCGACCCGCAGGGCGGCGGGCTGGCCCGGCACCAGGCGCGAGCCGTTCACGAACGTGCCGTTGGTGGAGCCGTGGTCCTCGATGGCGAAGCCCTCGGCGTACCGGACCAGCCGGGCGTGCAGGCGCGACACCGAGGGGTGGTCCATGGCCACGTCGTTGCGGGGATCCCGGCCGAAGGTGAGGGTGGCCTTCCCGGCCAGCGATATCCGTTGCGGAATGCCGCGGTCCAGGTGCTCGACGTGCGGGGAGGCGGCCGCGGGGCCCGGACCCGCCACGGCGGGGGCTGCCGGCGGCGGCGTCGAGGCCGTGGCCAGGTAGGTGAGGGTGACGCTGCTGGCGATCCGGATCTGCTCCCCGTTCAAGAGCACCTTCTGCTGGAACCGCTGCCCGTTCACGGCCAGCCCGTTCATGCTCCCGAGGTCGACGATCTCCCAGCCGGCGCCGGCCCGCCGGAGCTCGGCGTGCCGCCTCGACACCACCTGCTCGTCGACCGGGATGTCCGCGGTCGGGTCGCGGCCCAGCACCATGACGTCTCGGTTCAAGGGGAACTCCCGGGTGCCCCGGGGGGTGGCGACCACCAGGCGGGGCGGCGCCCCCACACCGGCCGCTGCAACGCCGGCCGCCCCGACCGCCGCCGAGGCCACCGGGGCCGCCATCTCGGTGTGCAGCCCGGCTGGGATGGCCCCGCCCCGGCTCCCCGCGACCACGGGCCCGGTCTCGGCCCGCAGGCGCAGCGCGTAGCCGCCGATGCGGACGGTGTCGCCCTCCCGGAGGTGATAAACGACCTTCGGCTCGACCTCCGCGTCGTTGATGCGGGTGGCGTTGGCGCTTCCCAGGTCGACGATCGAGGTCACCTCGCCGCTTCGTTCGATCCGGGCGTGGTGCCGCGAGACCGCCGGGTCGTCCAGGATGACGTCGTTGTCCGGGGCCCGGCCGATGGAAAGCGTCGGCCCCTCCAGGGGCATCTGGAAGACGTCGCCGCCCCGGAGGATCTCGACCACGGCCACCCGGCTGGTGGATGCCATCCGTCCCGCCTCCGCCCCGCTCTGTCCCCGTCCCCTATTTCCCGACCAGCTCGAGGCGCAGGCGCATGCGCACGTCGGCGTCGGTATACAGCACACCGTGGTGCTGCTGCACGGGGTGGATCTCGGCCCCTTCGAGCACCGCGCTCTCCTGCGGGATGGTGTCGTCGCCGAGGTCCTCGACCTCCAGGCGCGCGCCCTTCCACCCTTCCAGCCCGTCGCCCTGCACCACCAGCCGCACCGGCGTCTTCAGGCCGTACCCGAACACGCACAGCGTCTGGACGCTCGTGCTCATCCCGAGCTCCCGGTAGAAGGCGGCCGCGGCGTGCAGCATGGGCCGGTTCTCCTCCGGGACCCACGCGTCGTCGGTGAAGATGTCGAGCTGCTCTCCCTTCTCGTCCACCACGCAGGGGTAGTTGGGCAGGGTCTGGTAGACGGACGGGAACGACATCACCACCCGCTGGAACCGCGACCGGATGGAGTTGAACGCCAACATGCCCCGGGCGGCGACGAAGGCCTGGAACGTCCTCGGCGAGCCGGCGTGAGGAGCGCCCATCAGCATGATCCGGGCCACGTGCTCCTTGCCCCCCAGCCGCTCCACGTAATACCGCGTGATCAGGCACCCCTGGCTGTGCCCGATGATGGCGATCTCGTCGTGGCCCTTGGCTTCCCGCCACGCCAGCACGGCCTCCGACAGCTGGTTGGCCGAGATCCGGTAGTCCTGCCGCCAGTCGTAGGGGAACTCCAGCAGGTCTTCCTCCCGGAGGTATCCCAGCTCCTCCTGGAGGTAGTCCACCAGCCGGCTGTACCGCGCCAGGGTGATGAAGTTGGGGATGATGACGTGGTCCCGCAGGATGGTGCCCACGGTGAGCTTCTTGTCCGGCCACCGGTAGATCTCGGGGTTGGCCAGGGCCTTGTGGGCGTTCGGCCAGATCAGTCTTCCGCTCTCGTCCATCATCTCCGAGCCCATGAACCCCGGGATGATCACCACGGGGATGCGCCGCACCAGCCCCGGCCGGACCACCTCCGGGGCCACCCCCACCACGGTCATGTCCTTGGCCCCGAACCCTGCCTTGAACACCAGCAGGGCCGGCCCGATCCGGAGCTCGGTGCCGGTCTCCAGCTTGTGCTCGGTGATGCGGTGGCCCTTGATGCGGGTGCCGTTGCGGCTCCCCAGGTCCACGATCCAGAAGCCGTCCGGCCGCCGTTCCAGGCGGGCGTGGTTCCGGGAAACCTGCGGATCGGCCACCACGATGTCGGCTCCCGGATCCCGGCCGATGATCATGCTGTCCTCGAGCAGCGTCACCTCCCAGGTTCGCGGCGGCAGATGGATGGCCAGCCGCGGCACGGACGTGTCCTGGAGGGTCTGGACGATCGTCTCCGAGCCGATGGCGGTATCGAGCTGCTCCGGAGTGAACTCGGCGACCTCCGGGATCTCCATCTCCAGGACGGTCTCGGACATGGTCTCGGAGCCCACGTCCACGGGCGCGTACGTCTCGAACCGCACCGTGCTCCCGCCCAGGTGGATGACGTCGCCGGTGGCGAGGGGGGCCTGCTCCACCCGGGAGCCGTTCACCTTGATGCCGTTGGCGGAGCCGAGGTCGACGATGGTGCAGCCCCGATCGTCGCACTCGATCCGGGCGTGGAACCGCGACGCCTTCGGGTCGGGCATCGACACGTCGTTGGTGGTGGCCCGGCCGATGGTGATGACGTCCTTCGACAGGATGAACTGCTGCTCCTGCCCGTCCGGGAGGGTCAGCACGAGCTTTCGAACCGTCTCCATCAGTCCTCTCCCCCCGGCCCCTCCGGTCCCCGCGGCGTCTGCCCGCCGAACAGTTTCACGATGACGGGGTCACCGTGAGCGCGTACGTGGCCCCGGACGCCTTGCACTTCCCGGCCGGCTCGTGCTCCTCCAGCGTCCCGGTGAGCTTCGTGGCGACCCACTGGCCGTCCCGGGCCGCCGCCTGGACCACCCGGAGCGTGTAGTTCAGGAACGAGGTCACCGTGGCCTGGTCGCACGTCACGCTGAAGTCCCCGCTCGTATGGGTCGCGTACAGGCCTCCCACCCTGGTGAACACGGAACGGTGCAATCCGAGCTGCTGCTCGTCGTGCCAGGCGAGGTTACAGGGACCGGAGGAGCACTGTGGCGCGAACACGTAGGTCTGCGTGAAGTGCTGGTGGACCGTGCTGAATCCGAACGAGGACGTCACCTGGTAGCGGACGTCGTACGTGCCCTCGACCCGAGCCTCGGAGATGGGCGGGACCGGGGTGGTGGCCGCCACCGTGGTGGGACTGGAAACGGTGTGGCGCCGGCCGAGGGCCTCGATCCGGTAGGTGTAGTGCTGGCCCGGCTGGACGTCCTCGTCCAGGTAGGTGGGTTCGTGGACGACGTCGAGGACCCCGTTGCCCCGCAACACCTTCCACCCGATCGCCTCGCCGCCGACGGATGGCTGGCGCCAGGTCAGGGTGATGCTGAAGGGCGCCGTCTGGGCCCGTGGGTTGGCCGGGGGCAGCGGCTTGGTGGGCCCGGCGGGGCCGGTCCCTCCCCCTCCGCCGGACAGGGCCAGGATCAGGGCGACCACCACGACCACCGCCACGATGGGGCCCCCGATCAGGAGTGGCTTTCGCCACCGCGGCGCGCGGCTCGTCGCCGGTGCGGGATACGCGACCCCGGGATAGCCGGGCACCGCCGGCATCCCGGGCACCCCGGGGATGGCGGGGGCTCCGGGCCGTCCCTCGGCGACGGTGCGGTCGCCGATCAGGCCCGGGGGAGGCGGGGCCGGAGTGGCCACGGCGGCAGGAATCCATGAGGGCGGAGGGGCCGGTTCCGCCACGGTGGGGCGGGCAGGTGGCTCCCACCCTGGAACGGTGGCCTGCCGTGCCATCTGTCTGGCCTCCGCCGTGTCCACCGCCGGCCCGGCTGCGGCACGGGCCGCCGTCGCCAGTTCCGCGCAGCCGGCGTACCGGTCGTTCTTCTTCTTGGCCATGGCCTTGGCCACGACGGCGTCGAGCGCCGCGGGCAGGTCCGGGCGAAGCTCGGTGACCCGGGGCGGCGCCTGGTTCACGTGGGCCCACATCACCGACTCCTGGCTGTCCCGCCGGAACGGGACCGCGCCGGTCAGGCACTCGTACAGGACGCACCCCAGCGCGTAGATGTCGGTCCGGCCGTCGATCGGTTCGCCCAATACCTGCTCGGGGGCCATGTAGTTGACCGTCCCCACCGCCTGCCCCGGCAGCGTGAGCCCGGCCCCGTTGCCGGTCTGCTTGGTGATGCCGAAGTCGCACAGGTACGCATGGCCGGCCTCGTCCATGCCGTCGCCCGAGGCCACGAGCACGTTCCCGGGCTTGACGTCCCGGTGCACCAGCCCGCGGGCGTGGGCGGCGTCGAGGGCGTGGCCGACCTGCTCCAGGATCGACAGGGTCCGCTTCAGGTCGAGCGGCCCCTCGTCGTCGATCTGGGTGGCCAGGTCGGTGCCGTGGACGTACTTCATGGCGATGAACAGCTCGCCGTCGACCTCGTCCGCGTCGTAGATCGGGATGACGTGCGGGTCGTCCAGGGCCGCGGCCATCCGGGACTCGGCCACGAACCGGTCCCGGAACCGCTGGTCGTGGGCGAACCGGGCCGCCAGGACCTTGAGGGCGACCTTCTTCCCCAGCCGGAGGTGCTCGGCCAGGTACACGGCGCCCATCCCGCCCACCGCGATCAGCTCGTCGATCCGGTACCGGCCGATGGTCATCCCCACCCGGGGGTCGGCGGGGCTGCGGCCCACGCGCTCGGCGGTGTCGGGTGGCGGCGGCTGGTCCCCGACGGACATGTCGCTGTCGCCGACCCGGATCTGCTCGCCGCCGGCCAGGACCTGCGGGCCCTCGATGCGGCGTCCGTTCACGAAGGTTCCATTGGCCGAGCCCAGGTCCACCAGCACCGTCTGTCCGTTCGGGTCCGGCCGCAGCGCGGCGTGGCGCCTGGACACGCGACGGTCGTTGGCAAGGACCAGGTCACAGCCCGCGTCCCGTCCGATGACGAACTCGGTGCTGCCGACCTGGACAGTCTTGCCCTCATCGGGACCGGAACGGATTGTCAGCCACATCCGGGATCGACACCCCTGGTGGTTTGGTTCGAATCGTCCCCCTGTCGCGCGGCATTGTATGGGCGCCCCGTCGGGCCAGTCCAGGGTGGGCGGCCGCCGGCCGGCGCCCGCGGGCCTCGCAAAGCGATCCCTTGCCTTGGGACGCTCACCCGTCGGAGAATCCGCGCGAGTTGGGAGCGATGGGATGAGGATCCGGGCAGGGGCGACCACCGACGTGGGGCGGGTTCGCCAGAACAACGAGGACTCCCACCTGGTGAGCCCGCCGCTGTACGCCGTCGCCGACGGCATGGGCGGGGGCGCCGCGGGCGAGGTCGCCTCGGGCCTCGCCGTGCACACCCTCCAGGAGTTCGTCCAGAGCGGGAACGGCCATCCGCCCACACTGTCGGAGTGGGTGGTGGCGGCCAACAGCGCCATCTACGAGCGGGCCCTGGAACGGCCCGACGAGGCCGGCATGGGGACGACCATCACGGTCATCCTGGCCGAGGACGACCGGCTCCGCCTGGCCCACGTGGGCGACTCCCGGGCGTACCTGCTCCGCGACGGCGACCTCACGCAGCTCACCGAGGACCACACGCGCGTCAACCGGATGCTCCGGGAGGGCCTGCTGACCCGGGACGAGGCGGCGGTCCACCCGCAGCGCAACGTGGTGACCCGGGCCCTGGGCATCGGGGCGACGGTCCAGGTGGACGAGACGGTGGTCCGGGTCCGGAACGGCGACCGGCTGCTGCTGTGCTCCGACGGGCTGTCCGGCATGGTGTCCGACGACGCCATCGAGGCGATCCTGGCTTCGAGCGAGGACCCTCAGGAGGCGTCGCGACGGCTGGTGGAGGCCGCCAACGAGGCCGGCGGGGTGGACAACATCACCGCGCTCGTCCTGGACGTGGACGAGGTGCCCGAGACCAGCAACGAGACCCTCGTCGACGTCCCGCCGGCGGCCGGGCAGACCCTCGTGTCCGACAGACCCGGGCAGGCGGTCATCGCCGACGGCGTAGTGCAGCCGCCTCCGGCCCCGCCGCCGCCCGTCCCGACCGAGCCCGGCGGGCGCCGGCGGTCACGGAGGGCACTGGTGGCCGCCGGAGCGGTCGTGATCGTGGCCGCGACGGCGGTGGCAGTGGCGCTGGCGCTGAGCGGAGGTGGCGACGGGAAGCCGGCCCCCGCCACGCCCGTGGCGACGTCCCCGGCCGCCGCGGCGACGGAGAAGCAGGCCGTGGACACGTTCGACCAGCAGCTCCAGAGCTCGCTCCCCGGGTCCGGGCCCATCCACCCGTCCGTCTTCCCTCGACTTCCCCACGACCTCGACACGCTGGGGGGGACCACCGGGAAGGTCCCCCAGGCCCTGGCCGCCCGGGCCGACGAATACGCGTTGCAATCTGGGGCGGCCGTTCGCGGGATCCGGCGCCTCGACGTCGTCACGATCGTGCCGGCTCAGTTCGGCACGACCCGGACCGACCTGCTGCGCGTCCGCTCCGACCTGCTCAACGCCTTCCAGCGGTACCAGGACGCCGCCGCGCTGATGCAGCGGGCCGTGAACGCGGACAAGCAACGCACCAGCCTGGTGGCCCGGGCCCGGTCCGCGGAGCAGCAGGCGAGCGCCGAGTACACCAAGGGCTACGACGCTCTGGTGGCGGTGTGGCGTTCGGTCGGGCTCCCCGTCCCGACTCCCTCGCCCAGCCCGTCCCCGAAGCCTTCGCCGAAGGCGTCGAAGACGCCGAGTCCCACCACGGCGCCGCAGCCCACGGCCACCAAAGCGACTCCCAAGCCCACGGGGACGGGCGGGGGCCGCTGCTTGGGCAGCATCTGTTTCACGCCTCCGCCCACGCCGTCCATCCCCTGACGCAGGCTCCCCGCAGGCAACCCCTTGCACGGGAAGGCCCACGGAACCGAACCCCTAGTGTCGGAGGGGCTCCCTCAGTAGAATCCGCGCGACGAGGCAAGGGGAGCAACCAACATGTGGCTGAGCATCAATTCGGGTCCCGAAGCGGGCAAGGGCGTGGAGGTGTCGGGCGACCGGTTCGTCATGGGCCGAGACGAGCACTGCGACCTGGTGCTCACCGACTCCAAGGCCTCCCGCAACCACGCGTTCCTGGAGGTGCAGCCGACCGGCCAGGTGATCCTGCACGACATGGGATCGACCAACGGCACGTTCGTGAACGAACGGCGGATCGACGGGCCGACCCCGCTGTTCGGCGGCGAGCAGATCCGGATCGGGGACACCGTCATGGTGCCCGCCGGCGCCACGGCGCAGGCTCCATCGACGGAGCCCATCCCGCCCGCGGCCTCGTACGGGGCCCCCACCCGGGCCGAGCCCATCCCGCCCTCCCCGGGGTTCCCCCAGCCTCCGCCCGGCGGTGGCTTCCCGCCGCCTCCTGCGGGCGGTGGCTTCCCGCCGCCTCCTGCGGGCGGTGGCCTCCCCGAGCCGCCGGCCGTTCCGGTGGTCCGGCCCCGGCGCATGGGAACGGCGACCATCGAACGGATGGTGCTGCGGTCCGGCAAGAACACCCGCCGGGCCATGATCCTCGCGGGGGTCGCCATCCTGGTCGCCGTGGCGGTGGTGGCGCTGTTCGTGTTCGGCCCCCTGAAGTCGAAGACCACCGCCTCCCCGCACACTGTCGCCCAGATCGTGAAGGCCATCGAGCCGTCGACCGTCCTGGTCATCAACCAGAAGGACGGGCAGCGCCAGGCCAGCGGCACGGGATGGGTGTTCGACAAGGGCCGCGGGCTCATCGTGACCAACAACCACGTGGTGGAAGGCGGCACCAGCTTCCAGGTTGGGGTGGGGAACAAGTTCCAGGATGCCGAGCTGGTCGGCGCCGCCCCGTGCCGGGACCTCGCCGTCCTCAAGATCAAGGACACGGCCGGGCTGAAGACCCTGGCCCTTGGATCGCAGTCGGACCTCGACATCGGGTCCGTCGTGGTGGTGCTGGGGTTCCCGGCGAACGCTTCTCTCCGGGACAGGCTCACCGGGACCAACGGCGTGGTGTCGGTGGTCCGGACCAGCCTGTCGAAGCGGTTCCAGACCGAGAACGGCGCCGAGTACCCGGACCTGGTGCAGAGCAACGCCGCGATCAACCCGGGCAACTCCGGCGGTCCCCTGGTGGACGAGGACGAGCAGCTGGTCGGCGTGAACACGCTGGTGGTCACCCAGATCGGCACCGAGAAGATCCAGAACCAGAACTACGCCATCGGAGTGGATCTCGTGAAGCAGGTCGTCCCCAAGCTCGCCAAGGGCAACACGGACGTCTGCTCGACCACCGGGTAGGCCGGCCGACATGTCCGGTTATCTGGTCCTGGGACGTCCGTCGGGCCCGGAGATGGTGCCCCTCTCCGGCGACCGGCTGACCATCGGTCGGGGCCCGTCGAACGACCTGGCCCTGGAGGCAGACTCGAAAGTCTCCCGCCTGCACGCCGTCCTGGAGCGGTATCAGTCGGGGTGGGCCATCCGGGACATGGGGAGCCGCAACGGGACGTTCGTGAACGGCGAGCGGTTGATCACCGAGCGGGTTCTGCGCCCGGGCGACGAGGTCACCATCGGCGACACCCGCCTGGCCTACCGGCTGGAGGAGGCCGCCGACGCCTCCCTCACCGCGACGCGGGTGGCGGAGGGCCCGCCCGAGCTCACCCGCCGGGAGCGCGAGGTCCTGGTGGCGCTGTGCGGGCCGGTGTTCTCGAGCGACATGTTCACCGAGCCAGCCTCGGTGAAGGACATCGCCCAGCAGCTGTTCGTGACCGAGGCGGCGGTGAAGCAGCACCTGGCCCACCTGTACGACAAGTTCGCCGTTTACGGGGAGAGCGGGCGGCGCACCCGCCTGGCCAACGAGGCCATCCGGCGGGGTGCCGTACGGCTGGCGGACCTCCGGGCCTCCAGCGAGTCCGACTCCACCGGCTAGGAACGCGGAAGGCGCGGGCCCCTCGGCC
>JALYLZ010000196.1 GCA_030774015.1 Actinomycetota bacterium
CCGCGGCCGTTCACGCCGGCATCGGCTTCGCGACGAGGGCGCCGACGGGATTCGACCGGGTGAATGCGGGCGGGAACCCGCAGGCCGTGGCGAAGGTGCTGTTCCAGACCTACTTCTTCCCGTTCGAAGCGACGTCTGTCCTGCTGATCGTCGCCGCGATCGCGGCGATGGTGATGGCGCAGAAGAAGGCGCCCGCGATCACCCAGGCCGAGGCGGAGGCGTCGCGATCGACCGCCGGGCCGGCCGATCGAGAGGTGACCGCGTGAGGACCCCCATCTCGTACTTCCTCGTGCTCTCGGGGATCCTGTTCTCGACCGGGACGGTCGGGGTCCTGATCCGCAAGAACGCCCTCGTGATCTTCATGGCGGTCGAGCTCCAGCTGAACGCCGCGAACCTGGCCCTGGTCGCGTTCTCCCGGCAGAACGGGAACCTGAACGGCCAGGTGCTCGCCTTCTTCTCGATGGTCGTGGCCGCCGCCGAGGTCGTCGTCGGGCTCGCGATCATCGTCTCCGTCTACCGGCGCCGGCACAGCGTGAACGTCGACGAGGTTCGGTGGTTGCGCGGATGACGGGCATCGTGGCCGCCGCCGTGCCGGGAACCGCGATCAGGCTGATCTGGGTGGTGCCCGCCCTCCCACTCGCGGGCTCGGTCGTGAACCTGCTCATCGGCAGGAGGCTCGGCAGGTGGTCCGGGTGGCTTGCCACGGCCCTCCTCGGCGTCGCGGCCGTGATCGCGGCTCTCGCGATCCGCGGCCTCCTGACCCTGCCCGCCGACTCACGCCTGTACGTCCGGCACCTCTTCGACTGGATCCAGGTGGGCTCGTTCCACGTCGGCGTCGACCTTCGCCTCGACGCACTGTCGGCCACGATGATCGGCGTCATCACCGGGATCGGCTTCCTCATCCACGTCTATGCGAACGGTTACATGCACGGCGACCCCCGGTTCGGACGGTTCTTCGCGTACATGAACCTGTTCGTGTTCTTCATGTCGATGCTCGTGCTGGGCGAGAACCTGCTCGTCCTGTATTTGGGGTGGGAGGGTGTCGGCCTCTGCTCGTACCTGCTGATCGGCTTCTGGTTCGACAAGACCGAGAACGCGAACGCCGCCAAGAAGGCGTTCGTGACGACGCGGATCGGCGATACCGCGATGCTCGTCGGCCTGGCGCTGATCGTCGCCAAGTTCGGAACGCTCGACCTCACATCGATCTTCGGAGCGGCCGGCGCCGTTCTTACCAAGGATGCCGCGACCGCGATCGCGCTGCTGCTCTTCGCCGGCGCCGTCGGCAAGTCCGCGCAGATCCCGCTCCACGTGTGGCTGCCCGACGCGATGGTCGGCCCCACGCCCGTGTCGGCGCTGATCCACGCGGCGACGATGGTGACGGCCGGCGTCTATCTGATCGTGCGGATGCACCCGATCTTCGAGCTGTCGGGCGTGGCGCTCGTGGTCGTGACGGTCGTCGGGCTCACCACGGCGCTCTTTGCCGGAACCTGCGCCCTCGGCCAGGACGACATCAAGCGCGTATTGGCGTACTCGACCGTGAGCCAGCTCGGCTACATGTTCACGGCAGCCGGGATGCGAGCCTATGGCGCGGCCATGTTCCTGTTGGTTGCCCACGCGTTCTTCAAGGCCCTGATGTTCCTCGGCGCGGGCTCGGTGATGCACGGCATGCACGAAGAGACCGACATGAAGCGGATGGGCGGACTGATCCGGCGGATGCCGCTCACTGGATGGACGTTCGCGATCGGCGCGCTGGCGCTGGCGGGCGTGCCGCCCCTGGCAGGCTTCTTCGCGAAGGACCAGATCCTCGAGGTCGCGAACCACACGGGTCGCGAGTGGGTCTACATCCTGGGCACGGTCGGTGCCGTGATCTCCGCGCTGTACATGGGGCGGCTGGTCTTCCTGACGTTCTTCGGAACGCCCAGGACGGAGGAGGCCGAGCGAGCCCACGAGTCGCCCGCCGTGATGACCGGTCCGTTGCTCCTGTTGGCTGTCGGGGCCGTCGCCGCGGGCGTCCTGAATCCGACGGTGGACGGGCCGCTGGCGCGCTGGCTGGAGCCGGTCGTGGGAGCCCTGCCCGGGCGGACCGCCGGTCTGTCGGCCGCGTCTCTCGGGACGATCGCCGCCGTTCTCGCCGTGGGCACGCTCGCGATCGCGTGGCTCGTCTATGCGTCCGGCCGGATCGATTGGCTCGCGCTGCGGGCTCGGGCGGGGTCGGTTCAGCGGCTCTTCGCGAACGGGTGGTACGTGGACGATGCCTACGGTGCGTTGCTCGTCGCACCGGGCACGGCGGCGGCCGCGTTCACGGCCTACGTGTTCGACGAACGGATCGTCGACGGCATCGTGAACGGGATCGGAACGTCCACCCGCCGGCTCGCGGGGGCCGGCCGGCAGGTCCAAACGGGCTTCGTCCGAACCTACGCCCTCGCCTTCTTCGCCGGCGCCGTCGGCATCCTCGTCTACGTGGGGTTCCGGCTGTGACGAGCCATCTGCTCACGCTCACGATGTTCCTGCCACTCGCCGGCGTGGCCTTCCTGCTGGCAGCGGGGGGGTCGCTCGACGACGCGTCGGCCAGAGGGGTCGCGCTCGTGACGTCGCTGCTCACGTTCCTCGTGTCGCTCGCCGTCCTGGGGAAGTTCGACGGGGCGCTGGGCGGCTTCCAGCTGGTGGAACAGGCGACGTGGGTTCGCGGCGCCGGTCTCACCTACCTCGTGGGGGTCGACGGGGTCGGCCTGTGGATGGTGTTGCTCACCACGTTCCTGTTCCCGGTCTCGATCCTCGCCTCGTGGAAGGTCGACAAGGACGTCCGGCTGTACATGATCGCGCTGCTGGCGTTGGAGACCGCCGTGCTCGGAACGTTCCTCGCGCTGGACCTGTTGCTCTTCTTCGTCTTCTTCGAGGCGCTCCTCGTTCCCATGTACCTGATCATCGGGGGGTGGGGCGGCGAGCGCCGCATCTACGCGGCGGTGAAGTTCTTCCTGTTCACGATGGCGGGCTCCGCGTTCCTGCTCGTCGCGACACTGTTCCTCTACGCGCGGGCGAGCCACCAGCTCGGCGCCGGCACGTTCGACCTTCGCCAGTTGGGGCCGGTGGCCGCCTCGCTGCCGGTCGCGACGGCCCGGTGGCTGTTCCTCGCGTTCTTCGTCGCGTTCGCGGTGAAGGTGCCGCTCTTCCCCCTGCACACGTGGCTGCCCGACGCCCACACTGAGGCGCCGACGGCGGGCTCGGTGCTGCTCGCCGGCGTGCTGCTGAAGGTCGGCACGTACGGCCTGATCCGATTCAATCTGGCGCTGTTTCCAGAGGCGTCGAAGCACTTCGCCGTGTACGTGTCCGTCCTGGCGCTGATCGGGATCGTCTACGGCGCGGTCTGCGCCCTGATCCAGACCGACATCAAGAGGCTCGTGGCCTATTCGTCGGTCTCCCACCTCGGTTTCGTCGTCCTCGGAGTCTTCGCGTTCACGGCGCAGTCGGTCACCGGCGGCGTGCTCCAGATGGTGAATCACGGCCTCGCGACGGGGGCGCTGTTCCTGCTCGTGGGGATGGTGTACGAGCGCACGCACACGCGCGACCTCGATCGGCTGGGCGGGCTGTCCAGCGTGATGCCCTGGCTCACGGGGATGTTCCTGTTCGCCGTGCTCGCCTCCATCGGGCTGCCGGGGCTGAACAGCTTCATCGGCGAGTTCCTGGTGATCGTGGGGACGTTCGCCGTGAATCACTGGTTCGGCGCGATCGCGTCCGTGGCCGTCGTCCTCGCGGCGATCTACCTGCTCTGGTCGTACCAACGGATGGCATACGGTCCCGTCCACGACGAGCACCGGGACCTGGCGGATGTGAGCCTTCGCGAGGTGGCCGTCCTGGTGCCGGTCCTCGCGCTCCTCCTGGTGTTCGGGGTCTACCCGAAGCTCGTGACCGACCGCGTCGACCCCACGACGAAGGCCGTGATCGCGCACGTCCAGCCGGCTCATCCGACCGACACGACGGCGCCACTCTCGGTGGCGGCTGGGCAGCGCGGGAGCGTGCCGTGATCCCCACACCCCCACTCTCGTTCCCTCCGATCCTGCCGGAGCTGGTCCTCACCGGCGCCGCGATCGTCGGCCTGCTCTACGAGGCCGTCGCCCGCCGACCCAACCGGAACCTCCAGATGGCGGTCGGGATCGCGGGGGTGATCGGGGCCGCCGCGGCGACGATCCCGTTGTGGAACTGGACCGGTCCGGTGGTGGTTATGGGCAACATGGTCTCTGTCGACCGCTTCTCCGTCGTGTCTCGGCTGCTCTTGCTGTCGATCGCCGCGATGGGGATCCTGCTGGGAGCCCACTACCTCTCGCGCTCGGGCGATGCCCATCGCGGCGAGTTCTTCCCGCTCGTGCTGTTCGCGACGGTCGGCATGACGTTGATCACGGCCGCGGCGGACCTGATCGTCGTCTTTCTCGCCCTCGAGATCCTGTCGCTGTCGCTCTACGTGTTGACTGGCATCACCGGCCGTCGGGGCTCGAACGAGGCCGCGATGAAGTACTTCCTGCTCGGGGCGTTCTCGTCCGCGTTCTTCCTCTACGGCGTGGCGATGGCCTACGGCGCGACGAACTCGACCCGGATCACGGCGATCGCGAACGCCCTGGCGGGCCGAACCGGAAGCCAAGGACTGGCGCTGCTGGCCCTCGCGTTCCTGGCGGTCGGGTTCGGGTTCAAGGTCTCGGCCGCGCCGTTCCACATGTGGACGCCCGACGTCTACCAGGGCGCCCCGACCCCGGTCACCGCGTTCATGTCGGCGGCGACGAAGGCGGCCGCCTTCCTGGCGCTGGCCCGCGTGCTCGATGTCTCGTTCCAGCCCCTCACCTGGGACTGGACGCCGGTGATCTGGGCGCTGGCCGCGATCTCGATCGTCCTCGGGAGCGTCCTCGCGATCGCCCAGACCGACATCAAGCGGATGCTCGCGTACTCCAGCATCGCGCACGCCGGGTTCATCCTCACCGGCCTCACCGCCGCGAACGAAACGGGGATCCGAGCGGCGATGTTCTACCTCGTTGCGTACGCGGCGATGACGGTGGGGGCGTTCGGGATCGTGATGTTGGTCTCCGCGAGGGGGGAGGAGCAGACCTCGCTGGCCGCGTACGAGGGCCTGTCGAAGCGCAGCCCGTACCTCGCCGCCCTCATGACGGTCTTCCTGCTCTCCCTCGCGGGGATCCCTCCGACGGCGGGGTTCATCGCGAAGGTGAACGTGTTCGCGGCGGCGATCGGCGCCGGGCACTGGCCGCTCGCCCTGGTCGGGGTGGTCTCCAGCGTCGTTGCGGCCTTCTTCTACCTTCGGGTCCTGGTCCTGATGTACATGCGCGAGCCGCGGGGGGAGCAGGACGAGGATCGCTCCGCATTGCCGCGAGTCGTCCTGGCGGTCCCGGCCGGCGTCACCGTGGCCTTCGGCGTGTTCCCCGGATTGATCGCGGGCATCATCGAGAAGGCCGCGGTCCTGAGATGGTGATGGCATGAGTCGACGTGTGATCCCTGGTTTGGAGCCGCCCGACGAGGCCCTCGAGGCCGACATCCGTTCGCGGTTGGACAGCGTCGAGGAGGCGCTGGAGAAGGCGGTCGGGGCGGACTCCGAGCTGCTGGCGGCGACCGCCAAGTACCTCCTCACGGCGGGGGGGAAGCGCTTCCGCCCGATCCTCGTGCTGCTCTCCGGGTACTTCGGCGATCCGTCGGACCCCCGCCTCATCGGCGGATCCGTGGCGATCGAGCTCGTACACCTGGCGACCCTGTACCACGACGACGTCATCGACGAGGCCGACTCCCGGCGCGGCACGCCGAGCGTGAACGCCCGCTGGGACAACACGATCGCGATCCTCACGGGCGACTACCTCTTCGCCCGAGCCTCGGAGATCTCGGCCGACCTGGGTCCCGACGTCTGCCGGCTCCTTGCCCGGACGATCGGGATCCTGTGCGACGGTCAGATCCGGGAGGTGGACGCCTCGGGCAAGCTCGAGCAGACCGAACAGAGCTACCTGGAGATCATCCGGCGTAAGACGGGCGTCCTCATCGCCACGTCCTGTCGGCTCGGGGGCATCCTGTCCGACGCCACCGAGGAGCAGGTCGAGGTCCTGGACGCCTTCGGGGAGGCCCTCGGCATGGCCTTCCAGCTGTCCGACGACATCATGGACGTGACGGCGAGCCAGCTCGAGCTCGGCAAGGAGCCCGGGGTCGACATGAGGGAGGGGGTTTACACCCTTCCGGTCCTGCACGCCCTGGCTCACGGGCCCGAGCGAGACGAGCTGGCCAGGGTGCTTGCCCACGGGGCCCCCGACGGTGAGCTGCTGGACCGGGCGCTCGACATCGTGAGGTCCGACGCCTCGATCGAGCACGCGCGGGCGGCCGTCGCCGGGGAGGTCGCGCGAGCGGTTTCGCTCGCCCAGCGCCTGCCGGCGGGGCCGGCGCAGCACGCCCTCGTCCAGCTGGCGAGGTTCCTCGGCGCACGGTGCGGCGCGGAGCAAAACGCGTGAGCCCTGCTGCTAGACTCCGCGCCTGGGAAGCTCGGGAAAGCGTTCACAAGCGTGTCTGACTACTACTCGTCCTACGGTGTGGTTCTCGCGGTCGCTGTCGCCGGCGTCCTGCTGGTGGCCGTCGCGTTCACGCTCGCCCGGCTTATGGCTCCCCACCACGCGACGAAGAGCAAGCTGACCACCTACGAGTGCGGGATCGACCCGGTGGGGGAGGGCTGGTCGCAGAGCCAGATCCGCTACTACGTGTTCGGCTTCCTGTTCGTGATCTTCGACGTCGAGAGCGTGTTCCTGTTCCCCTGGGCGCGGGTGTTCGAAAGCTTCGGCTACACGGCCGTCGTGGAGATGGCCGTGTTCATCGGAATCCTCGCAGTGGGACTGCTCTACGCCTGGAAGAAGGGTGTCCTGCGATGGGCGTGATCACCGAGCGGACGCCCCTGCCCAGGATCCAGCCGGTGAAGTTCATCCTGAACTGGGGCCGGCGATACTCGCTGTGGGTCATGAACTTCGGGCTCGCCTGCTGCGCCATCGAGTTCATCGCGGCCTCCACCTCGAAGAACGACTTCATCCGCCTGGGCGTGATCCCCTTCGCCCACGGGCCCCGTCAGGCCGACCTGCTCGTCGTCGCCGGCACGCTCACCGACAAGATGGCGCCGGCCCTGAAACGGGTGTACGACCAGATGCCCGAGCCGAAGTACGTCATCTCGTTCGGCTCGTGCTCGAATTGTGGCGGCCCGTACTGGGACTCGTATTCCGTCACGAAGGGCGTGGACCAGATCGTCCCGATCGACGTCTACGTGCCCGGCTGCCCTCCCCGGCCCGAGGCACTCCTGCACGGCATCATCCGCCTGCAGGAGAAGATCCGCGACGAGGACATCCAGGAGAAGTTCAGTGGCAGGCACTCCACGCCCGCTCGCGCCTGAGGAGGCCGGCGACCGGCTGCGGGCGCGGTTCGGCGACGACATCTCCGAGGTCGTCGATCAGCACGGCCACACGGTCGTCTCCGTGGCGATCGACCGGTACCACGACCTCTGCCGGTTCCTCCGCGACGAGCCGGAGTTCGGCTGCGACTACTGCGATTTTACCGGCGCCGTCGATTGGGGCGAGGAGGACGGCTTCGAGGTCCTGACTCACCTGTTCTCCACGAACCATCATCACAACGTCCGTGTCAAGGTGAAGCTCCCGCATGCCGATCCCGCCTGCCCCACGATCTCCGACCTGTTCCCCACCGCGAACTGGCACGAGCGTGAGACCGGGGAGATGTTCGGCATCGTGTTCACCGGCCACCCGCAGCCCGTGAAGCTCCTCCTGTCGGAGCCCTTCGAGGGCAATCCCCTCCGCAAGGACTTCGCCCTCATGACCCGCGAGGCCAAGCCCTGGCCGGGTGCCGTCGAGGGAGAGGAGGAGGAAGAGGAGTGATCGCCACCGCCGGCGTCTCCATCTTCGACTCCGCCTCGCACAACCTCTGGGTCGTCCTGATCCTGAAGACCGTCGCCGTGCTCATCTTCTTCCTCGTCGTGCCTCTCGGCATCGGCTACATGGAGCACAAGGTGCTGGCGCACATGCAGTCGCGGCTGGGACCGATGGAGGCCGGCGCCTTCCACGGCTGGGCGCAGCTCGTCGCCGACGGCGTGAAGTTCATCCAGAAGGAGGACATCGTGCCGGCCGCGGCCGACGCCAACGTGTTCTCGCTCGCGCCGGCGGTGGCGATGATCCCCTACATCGTCATCCTGGTCGTCCTGCCGTTCGGGCCGACCGCCTTCGCCCTCAACCTCGACGTCGGCATCTTCTTCGTCGTGGCGATGTCGAGCGTCTCGGTGATCGGTGTGCTGATGGCGGGATGGTCCAGCGCCAACAAGTTCTCACTGATCGGCGCCCTGCGCGCGGCGGCGCAGCTGATCGCGTACGAGTTGCCCCTGGTCCTGGCGGCGGCCGCGGTCGTGATGGAGGCCGGCACGCTCTCGCTCCTGGGCATCGTCGAGGCCCAGCACCGATTCTGGTTCGTCGGTCCGCAGATCATCGGGTTCCTGATCTTCATGGTCGCCTCGCTCGCCGAGCTCACACGCCCGCCGTTCGACATGCCCGTCGCCGACTCCGAGATCATCTTCGGCGCCTACACCGAGTACACGGGCCTGCGATTCGCGTTCTTCCTGCTGGCGGAGTACGGCGGGATCGTGGCGCTGTCGGCCGTCGCGTCGACGCTGTACCTGGGCGCCTACCAGTCCATCCCCGGTCTGTCCTTCGTCCCCGGGTGGATCTGGATGTCGGGGAAGATCGGGGCCCTGTCGTTCTTCGTGATCTGGCTTCGGGCCACGTTCCCGAGGCTCCGGGAGGACCAGCTGCAACGGTTCTCGTGGACGGTGCTCATCCCCGTCGCGCTGGTGAACATCATGGCCACGGCCGCCATCAAGGTGGCCGTGAAATGAGGATCGCGGAATAGAGGGAGATGCCCGTGGCCCTGGAAACGCGTGAGCCGAGCACGGACGGACGGCCGAGAGGCCTGCCCGGCATGGGGCTGGTCAAGGGCCTCATGGTCACGCTGAAGCACATGCTCCGACCCGCCGTCACGCAGCAGTACCCGGACGAGAAGCCCGACCTCCCGCCCCGGACCCGCGGGGTGATCGCGCTAAAGGAGGCCAACTGCACGGTCTGCTACAAGTGCTCGCGGGAGTGCCCCGACTGGTGCATCTACATCGACGCCCACAAGGAGACCCACGAGCCGGCCGCCGGCGGCCGAGCCCGCTCGGTCAAGGTCCTCGACCGGTTCGCCATCGACTACGCCCTGTGCATGTACTGCGGGATCTGCGTGGAGGTGTGCCCGTTCGACGCCCTGTTCTGGAGCCCTGAGTTCGAGTACGCCACCTACGACATCGTCGAGCTGACCCACGAGAAGGAGAAGCTCGAGGAGTGGACGTACACGGTGCTGCCGCCGCCGGATATCGAAGTGGGGGCCGAGCCGCCGGCCGAGGTGCTCCAGGCCCCGCCGCCGGTGACCGGGACGACGGCGCCCCCCGTCGACACGACGGCCACGGCCGGGCCCACGCCCGAGCAGGCCACGCCGAGCGTGGCCGCGGCCGGGGAGCAGGCCGTCCAGCCCACCGCCCCCGGCCCTCGCGGTGAGCGGGTCGAGCTGGCCCTGGACCAGCCCACCTTCGATCGGGTCCTGGCCGAGGAGCTGGCCAAGGGAACCGACCGCCGAGTAGCCGAGGGCAAGGCTCGCCGGGCCGCCATGATCGAGGCCAAGCGGAAGGCCGCGGAGGCCTAGGGCGCCGTGACGTCGCACGAGGTCGCCTTCGCCGTGCTCGCGATCGTCGGGCTGTTCTCGGCGCTCCGCCTGGTCACCACCAGAAACGTCGTGCACGGCGCGCTGCACCTCGTGATCACGCTGGCCATGGTGGGCGGGGTGTACCTGTTGCTGGCGGCCGAGTTCGTGGCCTGGGTCCAGATCGTGATCTACGTCGGCGCCATCGTGGTGCTGTTGCTGTTCAGCCTCATGCTGACCCGGGCGCCGATCGGGCGGGAGGCCCTGGACAACCAGCAGCGCGGCGTGGCCGCGGTGATCGCGGTCGGAGTGCTGGCCGGGCTGGTCGTCATCATCCAGGGTGCGTTCTCCGGCACGAAGTTCACGGCCCAGCCCTCGCGCACCGCCGACGTAGGGAACGCGATCTTCCGCCACTTCGTCGCCCCGTTCGAAATCGTTTCGGTGCTCCTGCTCGGCGCGTTGATCGGCGCCATCGCCCTGGCCCGCAGGGACGAACCGTGATCCACCTGTGGATGCCTTTGACGTTCTCGGCGGCGTTGTTCGCCATCGGGGTCTACGGCGTGCTGGCCCGCCGCAACGCCGTCATGGTCCTGATGTCGATCGAGCTCATGTTGAACGCGGTGAACGTGAACCTCGTGGCGTTTTCGCAAGCGCTGAAGAGCGCACTGCTGACCGGGCAGGTCTTTGCCCTGTTCGTCATCACGGTGGCAGCAGCCGAGATCGGCATCGGCCTCGCGATCGTGATCTTGATCTACCGAAACAGGGAGACCGTGAACGTCGACGAGATCAACCTCCTGAAATGGTGAGCTCGCGCGGCGAAACCCGTGCTGTTCGACCGTATCGGCGGCTGCCGCGGGGGCCCGGAACCCACCGCTCCCGGAACGCGAGCGGGGGACGCTGGGCGGTTCCTGAGGCTCCGCACCGCGTTCCTCCGCGGTCCCCCCACCGCCCCCGCGGCCCCGCCTGCACGCGATCCATTCGGCGTCTGGCTGTGGCCGAGGTCATCTTGTGATCCGCTTCAGCTGGATCATCGTTGCCCTCCCGCTGATCTCGTTCTTTTTGATCGTGTTCTTCGGGAAGCGGACCCCTGGCGGCGGGGCGCCGATCGGGATCGTCGCTGTCGCCGCCAGCTTCGTGCTGTCGCTGATCGTGGCCTCCCACTTCATTGCGGGCGGCTCTAGCCACATCGACTCGTTCACGTGGTTCTCGCTCGGAACGTTCAAGCTTCAGATCAGCCAGAACATCGATGGACTGACGGCGACGATGTTCGTGATCGTCACGCTGGTGTCTCTCTGCGTACAGATTTATTCGACCGGTTACATGAAGGACGACGTCCGGTACACGTGGTACTTCGCGTGCCTGTCGCTGTTCACGGGCTCGATGCTCAATCTCGTGATCGCGAACGATCTCATCCAGCTGCTGGTGGGATGGGAGCTGGTCGGGATCTGCTCCTACCTGCTGGTGGGGCACTGGTGGGAGGAGAAGGAGAACTCGAACGCGGGCATCAAGGCGTTCATCACCACGAAGACGGGCGACATCCCCTTCCTGTTCGGGATCTTCACGCTGATCTTCGCCACCGGCACGTCCAGCATGAGCAAGGTGTCGGGGCTGGCCGCGTCCGGTCAGATCCGGCCGGCGCTGCTCACGGCGGGCGCGCTGCTGCTGTTCGGGGGGGCCATCGGGAAGTCCGCGCAGTTCCCGTTGCACGTGTGGCTGCCCGACGCCATGGCCGGGCCCACGCCGGTCTCGGCGCTGATCCACGCCGCGACCATGGTGGCCGCGGGGGTGTACCTGGTGGGGCGGCTGTTCTCGGTGTTCGTGTTCGCGCCGTCCGGCGTGCTCACGTTCGTGGCCGTGATCGGCTCGATCACCATGGTCATCGCGGCGTTGCTGGCGATGGTCCAGGATGACATCAAGCGGGTGCTGGCGTATTCGACGGTGTCGCAGCTGGCGTACATGGTGAGCGGGCTCTCGCTCGGCGTGGCCGGGTACACCCCCGGATTGTTCCATCTGTTCACCCACGCATTCTTCAAGGCCCTCCTGTTCCTGGCGGCCGGCTCGGTGATCCACGCCGTGCACTCCAACAACATGAGCGAGATGGGCGGCCTGCGAAAACCGATGCCGCTGACGTTCTGGACCTTCCTGATCGGGGCGGCCGCGCTGTCGGGCATCCCGCCGCTGGCCGGGTTCTGGTCCAAGGACGAGATCATCTCCCAGGCCTGGAAGTCGGGGCATTACGCGGTGTTCGTGGTCACGCTGGCCACCGCGGTGCTGACCGCCTTCTACATGACCCGGGCCGTCCTGCTGACGTTCTTCGGCGAGTACCGGGGGACCGCCCACCCGCACGAGTCGCCGGTCAGCATGACCGGTCCCATGACCCTGCTGGCCGCGCTGTCCGTGGTGGCGGGGTTCCTGGGGCCGACCCACCTGTTCGCGGACTGGGTCCACTTCGGCCCGCTGGTCCGCGAGCCCGTCGACTACGGCTTCGCCGCCATCTCGCTGGTGGGGGCGGCCGCTGGCATCGTGGCCGGCTACGGCCTGTATCGCAGGTGGCGGGAGCCGGATCCGCTTACCAACCTCGGTCCGGCCTACGTGTTCATCCAGCGGAAGTACTACCTGGACGACATCTACCTGCGCGGCGTGGTCCGGCCCATCCAGTACCCGCTGGCCGCCGACGTGGACACCGTGGACCGGCGGGTGATCGATGGGGCGGTCAACGGCATCGGGCTCACCGCCCGCTTCGCGGGCGGAGTGCTCCGGTATCTCCAGTCGGGAAGCGTCCAGCGCTACGCCGCCATCCTGTTCGCCGGGGTGGTGATCCTGGCCGTGATCTTCACGACCTACTTCAAGTGAGCCGGGGGGAGCGGGCGGACGGGGGGAACACGTGAGCGGCTGGCAGCAGTCGGCGGTTCCCGTGGCGACGCTCCTGCCCGCCGCCGGTGCCCTGGTGGTGGCGTTCCTCCCCAGGAGCCGCGACCGCCTGGCCCGGGGCCTCGGCATCGCCATCACCGCGGCGGCCCTCGGCGTCGGCATCGCCATCCTCGCGACCTTCGACTACGGCCCGCACTCGGGGCTCCAGTTCGAGCTGAACACGAAGTGGATCACGGCGCTCGGCGCTCGGTTCCACATGGGCCTCGACGGGATCAGCCTGCCCCTGTTCGAGCTGACCCTGCTGCTCACGTTCCTGTGCGCCATCTACACGTGGAAGTTCCTGCCGCAGCCGGGGAACGCGAAGGCGTTCGTGGCGCTGATCCTGCTCCTCGAGACGGGGATGGCCGGCACGTTCGTCGCGTTCGACCTGGTGCTGTTCTTCGTGTTCTGGGAGCTGGTGCTGATTCCCATGTACTTCCTGATCGGGATCTGGGGGAGCGGACGGCGCGAGTACGCGGCGATCAAGTTCTTCCTGTTCACCATCACGGGCAGCGTGCTGATGCTGCTGTCGTTCATCGGGGCGTTCTTCTACGCGCACCCGCACACCTTCGACATCATCACGCTGTCGCGGGTGGGAACGGGGTTCTCGCACACCGTCCAGCTGTTGCTGTTCACCGGGATGTTCTTCGGGTTCGCGATCAAGGTCCCCATGTGGCCGCTTCACACGTGGCTCCCCGACGCGCACACCGAGGCGCCCACCGTGGGGTCGGTGCTGCTGGCCGGGATCCTGCTGAAGATGGGGGCGTACGGGTTCATCCGCATCGCCTTCCCCATCCTGCCGGACGCCGCGCACACCTATGCCCCGGCCATCGCCATCCTGGCGACCATCGCCATCGTGTACGCGTCGCTGGCCTGTCTGGCCCAGCGCGACCTGAAGCGGCTGATCGCGTTCTCGTCGGTCGGCCACATGGGGTTCGTGATGCTGGCCATCGCCACCATGACCACGCTCGGGGTGAACGCGGCCATCTTCGGCATGGTGGCGCACGGCGTGATCACCGGGATGCTGTTCTTCGAGGTCGGCTCGATCTACGACCGGTACCACACCCGGGAGATCGCGGAGATCGGCGGCGGGCTGCTCCGGAAGGCGCCCCACCTGGGCGGCGTGTTCGCGCTGACCGCGATCGCGTCGCTGGGCCTGCCCGGGCTGGCCGGCTTCTGGGGCGAGGTCCTCGCGCTGCTGGCGGCGTTCAACCCGGCGCCCGGGCTGTCGGTCCCGCTGTTTCGAACGCTGATGGTGTTCGGGGGAATCGGCACCATCCTCACCGCGGGCTACTTCCTGTGGACCCTCCAGCGGGTGAACTTCGGCGTGCTGCCGGACCGGTGGCGGGACGCGACCATCGCCGACATCGTCCCGGCGGAGTGGCTGGCGTGGGCGCCGCTGCTGGCCGGGATCGTGGTGCTCGGGCTGTTCCCGCGGCTGGTGTTCGGGGCCACGAACGACGCCGTGTCGGGGATCATCCACTTCTTCTCCGGGGGCTGACGGGGGTCCATGCAGGCCATCGACTACCACGCCATCGCCCCGGAGCTCGTGCTCACGGGCACCATCCTGGTGGTGATCGTGTTCGACGCGTTCCTCCCCCAGGAGCGCAAGTGGATGGCGATGCCGGTAGCGCTGGTGGGTGTGCTGGGGTCGCTGGCCGCCACCCTCACCCTCATCAATGCGCATCGCTCCTTCTTCGGCGGCATGTTCGTGGTGGACCCGTTCGCCGTGCTGTTCAAGGTGTTCTTCCTGGGGTCCGCGGTCGTCGTGCTGGGCATGTCGCTGCGGTACTTCCAGGACGGGCGGTACTACCAGGGCGAGTACTACTCGCTGCTGCTGGCGGCGTTCCTGGGCTGCCTGACCATGGCGTCGTCTCGAGACCTGATCATGCTGTTCATCTCGCTGGAGCTGGTGTCGGCCCCGGGGTTCCTGATCGCGGCGTTCCGCAAGGCCGACGCCCGCTCGAACGAGGCCGGGCTGAAGTTCTTCCTGATCGGCGTGCTGTCCTCGGCGGTGATGCTCTACGGCATGAGCCTGATCTACGGCGTGACCGGCACCACCCGCCTGTCGGGCATCGCCGCGAAGCTCGGCACGCTGCACGGCGGGGTGGAGACGATGTCGCTCACCGCGATCCTGCTGGTGGTGGCGGGGTTCGCGTTCAAGGTGTCGAGCGTGCCGTTCCACTTCTGGGCCCCGGACACCTACGAGGGCGCCCCCATCCCCGTGGCGGCGTTCCTGTCGGTGGCGTCGAAGGCCGCCGGGTTCGCCGGGCTCCTCGAGCTGATGTTCCTGGGGTTCGGGCCGCGGGCGGATTTCTGGGCCCCCATCTTCGCTGTGCTGTCGATCCTCACCATGACGGTGGGGAACCTGGTGGCGCTCCAGCAGCGCCAGATCGTCCGGCTGCTGGCGTACTCCAGCGTGGCCCAGGCCGGGTACATGCTGCTCCCGTTCGCACTTGCCACCACCAACGACGTCGCCGTGAACCGCCAGGCGTTCGCCGCCGCCGAGCTGTACATCCTGATCTATGGGGTCATGTCCCTGGGCGCGTTCGCGGTCGTGGTGGGGATGGCCCGGGAAGCGCCCGGCGCGCTGGTCACGGACTACGCGGGGCTGATCCGGCGGGCCCCCGTCCTGGCCGTGTCCATGACCGTGTTCATGGTGTCGCTGGGCGGCGTTCCGCCCACGGCCGGGTTCTGGGCCAAGTTCTCCATCTTCGTCGCCGCCATCACGCGAGGCGGCATCGGGCCGTGGCTCGCCGTGATCATGGTGGTGAACTCGGTGATCTCGCTGGGGTATTACCTGGCCGTGGCCCGCCAGATGATCCTGGTGCCCGGCGAGGAGCGGCCCGCCCGGGTCCCCGGCCTGGTCACCGGGCTCGCGGTGCTGGCGGCGGTCGCGGTGTTCGCGGTGTTCGTGTACCCGGACATCTTCGCCCGGTTCCCGCCGGGGGCGACGCTCGTGGGCAGATGAGAACCGAGGAGGGCCGGCCAGCGAATCAACCGTGAGACAATAGGGAGCACAACAGACCAGCGAAGGGGAGTAGCCCAGGCCGGTCGGCCGTCAAGACGCACCGCGAGGCACCGGCCCCGGCAGGAGGAAACCCCCGGCAAGACCTTCGCCGAGCATGCGGCGGAGGTCTTTTTTCGCGTCAGGATCGGTTCGAGGAATCGGTCGCAGGAGGAGGACGGAGGACATGACCGGGATCAACCGGGTGAAGACCTGGATCCTCATCGCGGCGCTGGGCGGGCTGTTCGTGGGGCTCGGCGCAGTGTTCGGAGGGCGGAACGGCGCCCTGATCATGCTGTTCGTCGCGTTCGCGTTCAACCTGGCGATGTACTGGTTCTCCGACCGCATCGCCATCGCGTCCAGCAGGTCGAAGCCCGTCACCGAGCAGCAGGCGCCCCAGCTGTACCGGATCGTCCGTGAGCTGACCCAGGCCCGCGGGCTCCCCATGCCCAAGATCTACGTCTCGGAGATGCCGCAGCCGAACGCGTTCGCCACCGGGAGGAACCCGAAGCACGCGGCGGTCTCCGTGACCCGGGGGCTGCTCCAGGTGGTGGACGAGCGGGAGCTCCGGGGCGTGCTCGCGCACGAGATCTCGCACGTGGCCAACCACGACATCCTGATCTCCTCGATCGCGGCGGCCATCGGCACGGCCATCACGTGGATCGCCTACATGGCGTTCTGGTTCGGCGGAAGCGACGAGGACCGCAACCCGCTGGTGGGGCTGCTGGCGGTGATCCTGGCCCCCATCGCGGCCGGGATCATCCAGATGGCCATCTCGCGGTCCCGGGAGTACCAGGCGGACGAGTCCGGCGCGTACCTGGGGCACGACCCCGAGGCGCTCGCCACCGCGCTCCAGAAGATCGAGACCTACGCCAGCCAGACCCCACCCGCCACCATGAGCCCTTCCCAGGCCCACCTGTTCATCATGAACCCGTTCAGCGGCCGCAACCGAGGCATGGCCTTCGCCAACCTCTTCTCCACGCACCCACCCACAGCGGACCGCATCGCCAGGCTCCACGAGATAGAAAAGAAGATCGGCACCGCCCCCAACCAACCCATCGTCGAGTAGCGGCCGTACCGAGCACGACCCGAGCCGGCCTGATCGGGTGTTCGGAGTTCGGTCCGGAGCCCGCCGAAGGAGCGCCAAGGCCGGCGGGGCCCGCGCAGCGGGGGTTGGGTGGGGACTGGCCCGCGG
>JALYLZ010000197.1 GCA_030774015.1 Actinomycetota bacterium
GCCCAGGCGGCGGCGAGCCCGGCCAGCAGGGTCGCCGCGCCGCCCAGGGCCAGCGCGGCCCGCGGCCCGAAGTGCTCGGCCACGAAGCCCACGGTGGGCGCTCCGATCGGGGTCACCCCCAGGAACACCATCGCGTACAGGGCCATGACCCGCCCCCGCATGTCGTCCCTGGACCGAAGCTGAAGGATGGAGTTCGCCGTGGAGATGAACGTGATGCTGGTCACGCCCACCGCCACGATCACGACCATCTCGGCGGCGAGGGTGGGGGCCGTCGCCGCCGTCAGGATGGCCACCCCGAAGGCCACGGCCGACCCGGCCAGCAGGCGGCTGTTCGCCTGCCCCTTGGCCGCCACCACCAGGCCGCCGGTCACCGCCCCCACGCCCATCAGCGAGAACAGCTCGCCGTAGACGGCCGCCCCGCTGTGGAACGCGAAGCGGGCCATCAGCGGCAGCAGGACCGAGAAGTTGAACCCGAGCGTCCCCACCACCGCCATCACCAGCAGCGGAACGCGCAGCTCGCGCGTGGACCAGGCGTAGCGAAGCCCCTCCCGGAGCTGGCCCCGCGCCCGCTTGGCCCGAGGAGTCCTCCGCAGCTCCAACTGGCGCATGGCCAGCAGCCCGGCGATGACCGCCAGGTAGGAGGCCCCGTTGACGAAGAAGCACACCGCGATGCCCACCGTGGCGATCAACACGCCGGCCACGGCGGGGCCGACGATGCGCCCAGCGTTCACCACCACGCTGTTCAGGCTGACCGCGTTGGTGACGTGCTCGGGCCCCACCATCTCCATGACGAAGCTCTGGCGGGCGGGGTTGTCGACCAGGGTCACCATCCCGAGCGTGACCGCCAGCGCGTAGACCATCCACGGCTGGACCACACCGGTCGCGACGAGGGTTCCCAGGACCACGGCCAGCAGCGCCGACGTGGTCTGGGTGACCACCAGGAGACGCCGCTTGTCGAACCGGTCCGCGACCACACCACCCCACGGACCGAGCAGGAGGATCGGCAGGAACTGGAGCGCGGTCACCGTCCCCAGCGCGACGGCGCTGCCGGTGAGCTGGAGCATCAGCCAGGCCTGTCCCACCGACTGCATCCACGTGCCGGTGATGGACACGATCTGGCCGAAGAAGTACAGGCGGTAGTTCCGGACCTCGAGCGAGCGGAACGTGGTGGCGAACGCGCGGCGGACCCGGTTCACCGCTGCTCCTCCATCAGTCGTTCCAGGACGTCGACGGCCCGGGCCAGCGCGGCGACGTCGTCCGGCTCCAGTTGGCTGAGGCGGCGGGTCAGGAACGCGGTCTTGCGGGCCCGCTCCCGTTCCAGCAGGCGCTTGCCCTGCGCCGTGAGGCGGATCCACGTCACGCGACCGTCGGCCGGGTCGGGGCGCCGCTCGACGTGGCCGGCTCCCTCCAGCTTTCCGACCATGGCGGTGATGCTGGAGGGCTGGACCCGCTCCGCCGCGGCGAGGTCGCCGAGGGTGACCTCGCCCTGGCGATCGATGGTGGCCAGGGCCGAGACCATGGAGGGGGAGAGCGGGCCGCCGGCCTCCTGCCGGAGCCGCCGTCCCAGGCGAGCCACCGTCAGCCGGAGCCGGGCGGCCAGTTGGGCCACGTCGGCGTCGGTCGGTGCGGCATCCCTCGGGACGAGCTCTCGGGCGGTCATTCCACCCCAGAGTATTTCACCAATCTAATTAGACTGTCAAAGCTTCAGGGCGGAACGGCGGCCTCGGTGGCTGAGCGGGCTGCGGGCGCGCGAAGGGGCTATGCGCCCGGCGCGCGGTACTCGACGGACTTCTTGGAGGCCTCGTCCACCTGCTCGGGCGTCATCAGGACGGTGGTGCTCGTCCGGACGGCGCCGCTGGCGGACACGGTGAGGCTCACGGCGGCGGCCGAGGCGTCGTCGGGAAGGTCGGCGATGACGTAGACGTCCTCGTCGCCGAAGGCGTAGTAGAAGGCCTCGACGGTCCCCCCCTGGCCGCGGACGGCTCCCTCGACCACCGCCTGGCGTGCCGTGCCCCCTTCCTTGAGCGTCCCGCGGGCACCCTCGGCCGTCAAGGACGCGCGGAGCAGGTACTTGGGCATCGTCTCCCCCCTTGCTCGGGGCGCCCTCCGGCGCCGGATGGAGGCCGATGGTAGGCGGGCGGTCTCGGCAGGGCAAGCTCGCGTCGAGCGGTCAGGTGAGCTCGGCGTGGCGGAAGCAGGACACGACGTGGTCGTTGACCATGCCGACGGCCTGCATGAACGCGTAGCAGATGGTCGGCCCGACGAAGCGGAACCCCCGGTCCTTCAGCTCCTTGCTCATGGACCGGGACTCCGGGGTCTCGGCGGGGACGTCGGCGAGGGTCCGGAAGCGGTTCACCACGGGCGTTCCGCCGACGAACTGCCACAGGTACGCGTCGAGGGTGCCGAACTCCCGCTGCGCCTGGAGGACGCTCCTGGCGTTGCCCACCGCGGACTCGACCTTGGCCCGGTTGCGAACGATGGCGGGGTCGGCCAGCAGGCGCTCGATCTTCCTGCGATCGAACCGGGCCACGCGTGCCGGATCGAACCCGGCGAACGCTCGACGGTAGCCGTCGCGCTTGTGCAGGATGGTGGACCAGGACAGGCCCGCCTGTGCCCCTTCCAGCACGAGCATCTCGAACAGGTGACCGTCGTCGTGGGAGGGAACGCCCCACTCCTCGTCGTGGTAGCGAACGTACAGCGGGTCGTCCCACGCCCCCCACGGGCACCGGGTTGGCATGGAGCGATCGTACCGGGGAGCCCGGCTGGCGCATTGTCGTACCCCCCGTCCTAGAATCGAACACGTGTTCGATCCACGGTCGTTCGTGCACCTCGACGCCCGGTCGTACTTCTCTTTGAAGGAGGGAGCGAACCCTCCGGAGGAGGTCGCGGTCCGGGCGGGCGAGCACGGCATGCGGGCGGTCGCGCTCACCGACCGCGACGGGCTGTACGGGGCGGTCCGGTTCGTGGACGCGTGCCGCAAGGTCGGCGTGCGTCCGATCCTCGGGGCAACGCTCACAGTGCGTGCAAATGGCGATGGCGATGGCGGCGGGGGTCGGGCGCTGGG
>JALYLZ010000198.1 GCA_030774015.1 Actinomycetota bacterium
GCCCTCGCCCGCCCGGCCGGGTGCGCGTGCACGCGCCGCGCCCGGTCTCACGCTGGGCGACCTGGTGGGCCCGTCCCGCGTACCGGTACCTGCTGGACCCGGACGGCCGCTCCCGAGGCCTGCGCAGAGCCCGCCGGTTCTGATCGCCCATCCGGCCGCGGCCCGCGTGTGGGCCGGTAGGCTGCCACCTTCGTGGAGTCCCTCTCGATCGCCCAGGCCCGGCGGCTCGCACTCGCCGCGCAGGGCTTCGCCGACCCGCCGCCGCCCGGGAGGGTGGACCGCCGGCACCTCCGCCGCGTGTTCGGCCGGGTCGGACTGATCCAGATCGACTCCGTGAACGTGCTGGCTCGGTCGCACTACGTGGCCCCGTTCTCCCGGCTGGGGCCGTACCCACGGGCGACGCTGGACGACATGGCCTACCGGCACCGGGAGCTCTTCGAGTACTGGGGCCACGAGGCGTCGTACATCCCGACGGCCATGTATCCGCTGTTCCGGTGGCACATGCGCCGGGCCTCGATGGGCGAGGCGTGGGGCGGGATGGTTCGCCTGAACCGGGAGCATCCCGGCTACGTTCGGGCCGTGCTGGAGCAGGTTCGCGAGCGGGGCCCTGTTGCGGTCTCCGATCTCGAGGATGCCGGCCATCGGGGGACGACCGGATGGGGATGGAACTGGAAGACGGGGAAGATCGCGCTCGAGTACCTGTTCTGGGCGGGCGAGGTCTCGGTGGCGTCCCGGGTCCGGTTCGAGCGGAGGTACGACCTTCCCGAGCGCGTGATCCCCCCGGAGGCCCTGGACGCTCCCGAGCCGGGCCAGGAGGAAGCGCACCGGCAGCTGCTCGCCGTCGCCGCGCGGTCGCTCGGCGTCGGGACGGCCGCCGACCTGGCGGACTACTTCCGCATCCGGGTCCCCGAGGCCAGGCCCCGGATCCACGAGCTGGTCGAGGAGGGCGTGATCCGGCCGGTCGCGGTCGAGGGGTGGCGTCAGCCCGCGTACCTCCACCAGGACGCGCGCCTTCCGCGGAGGGTCGCCCGGAGCGCCCTCCTGTCGCCGTTCGATTCGCTGGTGTGGTTCCGGGATCGCGTCCACCGCCTCTTCGGGTTCCACTACCGGATCGAGATCTACGTGCCGGCCCACCTGCGCACGCACGGCTACTACGTGCTGCCGTTCCTGCACGACGAGCGGATCCCGGCACGAGTGGACCTCAAGGCCGAGCGCAAGGAGGGGTTCCTCCGCGTGCAATCGGCCCATCTCGAGCCGGGCGAGCCCGCGGAGGAGGTGGCGGAGGCTCTGAGCCGGGAGCTCCGGTCGCTCTCCGGATGGCTCGGGCTCGGACGGAACGTCCGGGTGGTCCGGCGTGGCAACCTGGCCTTGCCGCTCGCCGCCGCGCTCGCCAACGAAGCCTGAGCGGAGACGGACCTTCAGCCGGCCTCGTCGCCGGGATCGCTGCGTGCCGCCTTGACCTGCGAGCGCCGCCGCTTCTCCTCGAGGCGCCTCCGCTCCGAGGCCGCGGTCGGGCGGGTCGGCCTACGGGGGCGGCGGGGCCGAGCCGCCGCGTCCAGCCGTTCGGCCAGGCGCCGCAGTGCTTCCTCGCGGTTCCGCAACTGCGACCGCTCGGCGGCGGCGACGATCCGCAGCGACTCGCCGAACCGCTGCCGCACGCGATCCGCCACCTCCTCCGAGGCCACCAGCGCCGTGAGGTCGAGCACCAGCTCGACGCGGCTGTCCGTGGTGTTCACCCCCTGGCCGCCGGGCCCGGTACCGCGGGAGAAGCGCCACGTCAGGGCGTGGGCAGGAACCACGATGCCGCCGGGCGTGACCACCTCACCGTCCATGCCCCACAGTGTGCCGGTCCGAGGCGGCTGCCGAACGCTGAGACAGGCCCGAACTCTCGTACCCTCGTCAACGTGATCGACGTCCGCGGACTTCACAAGGCGTTCGGCGACCGGGTGCTGTTCCGGGACGCCTCGCTGCGCATCGGCGCGCGGGACCGCGTCGCCCTGGTCGGACCGAACGGCTCGGGCAAGACCACCCTCGTCGAGATGATCGCCGGCATCCAGCAGCCCGACGGGGGGGAGATCACCGTGCCGAAGGATGCGGTGATCGGCTACCTGCCCCAGGAGACCGACGCGCTCCGGGGCAAGACGGCCCTGGCCGAAGTGCTCTCCGCCGGGCAGGCCATGACCGAGGCGGGGCACCGCCTCGACGTCCTCCAGCGCGAGCTCGCCGAGACCACCGACACCGCCGAGCGCGGGCGGCTCCTGACGGAGTTCGGGCACCTCCAGTCCCGCTTCGAGACACTCGGCGGCTACTCCCTTGAGGCCGAGGCCTCCAGGATCTGCGCGGGCCTGGGCTTCCGGGAGCGCGACCTGGGCCGGATGATCGAGGAGCTCTCCGGCGGGTGGATGATGCGGGTGGCGCTGGCCAAGCTCCTGGTGGCGAACCCGGACTGCCTGCTCCTGGACGAGCCGACCAACCACCTCGACCTGGAGTCCGTGGTGTGGCTGGAGGGCTTCCTCGCCGCGTACGAGGGCGCCGTGGTCCTGATCTCTCACGACCGCGACGTGATGAACGGCGTCGCCACCCGCGTCGTGGAGGTGGAGGGCCGGACCCTCACCTCCTACACCGGCAACTTCGAGGCGTTCGTCGAGCAGCGGGAGCTTCGGCGGGAGCAGGCCGAGGCCGCCGCGCGCAACCAGGGCCGCAAGATCGCCCAGACCGAGCGGTTCATCGAGCGGTTCCGGTACAAGAACACCAAGGCCCGGCAGGTGCAGAGCCGGATCAAACAGCTCGAGAAGCTGGAGCGGGTGGAGGTTCCGTCCAGGAAGCGCCGGGCCCTGAAGCTGTGGTTCCCCTCGCCGCCGCGGCCGGGCCGAGTGGTGGTGGAGCTCGCCGGCGTGGACTTCTCCTACGGCGACGTGGAGGTCTACCGGGACCTGAGCGTGGCGATCGAGCGAGGTCAGCGGGTGGCGCTGGTGGGACCGAACGGGGCGGGGAAGTCGACCCTGCTGAAGCTCGTCGCCGGGGCCCTCGACCCGAAGGCGGGCGAACGTCGGCTGGGCGCGAACGCGCTGGTCGGGTACTTCGCCCAGCACCAGATCGAGGCCCTGGATCCCCGGAACCGGGTCCTGGAGGAGCTCGAGCGAGCCATCCCCGCCGGCGCGCAGGTGAACGCCCGGGACCTACTGGGGCGGTTCCTGTTCTCCGGCGATGACGTGAAGAAGCCTGTGGCCGTGCTCTCAGGAGGCGAGCGCACCCGGCTGGCGCTGGCACGGTTGCTGGTCCAGCCCTACAACCTGCTCTGCCTGGACGAGCCGACCAACCACCTCGACATCCCCAGCCGGGACGCCCTGGAGGAAGCGCTCCAGGCCTACGAGGGCGCCCTCGTGCTCATCACCCACGACCGCCACCTCATCCGAACCGTGGCCGACCGCATCCTGGAGGTGGAAGCGGGCCTGGTCACGTCCTACGAAGGCGACTACGAGCTGTACCGGTACCGGAAGGAGCGGGAGGCGAGCCCCGGCGCTGCCGAGCCGACTGCGGGCGTCCGGCCGGCCCCCGGTGTTCGGCCTCCGGTGCCGCTCGACGGGAAGTCCCGACGGCAGGCGACGGCCCTCGAGCGGGCCCGCCTCCAGGAGCATCTGACGGCGGTCCGGCGGGTGGAGCGCGACCTGGACCGCGAGACCGCCGAGTTCCGCCGCCTCGAGGAGCGGCTCGCCGATCCCGGTTTCTACAAGACCGGGGGCGACGACGTGGCGACGGCGGTCCGCCGCCACGGGGAGACCCGAGAACGCATCGCGTCGCTCGAGGAGCGATGGGAGCGCGCGACGGAGGAGCTCTCCGCCCTGGAGGGTTCGGGCTAGGCCGGTGGGGCCCCGCGGGGCCCACCGATGGAAGGAGGAACCGTGGGTCAGCCCATGATCCGTGTGGAGATCGTCGCGGAGGCGGAGGGGATGAAGGTTCGCCTGGCCATCGCGCCGTCCATCCTGACCCAGGTCTACGCGCGGGACGGCCTCGGACTGTTCGACCGGGACTCCGCGAACGTGGCCGTGGAGCTCCATGACCGGCGGGACGGACGCCGCCTCGAACGACAGCCCGTCGTGCTGGAGTTCGCCCCGGGCTCGGAGGACCTGGACGACTACGCCCCCAAGTTTCGCCCCGGGAGCGCGTTCGAGCTGACCTGACGAGCGTCACGTCGAACCACGCTCGAACGGCCACCGGAACCTCTCGGCTTGGTTTGAGCTGGGGATGCCGGCCGTCGTACGCTCCGGCGGGCGGGAGCCGGCCTCGCGACGCGCGGACAGTCGCGGTGTGCATGTTGCGGATGGGTGGGGAGGGACAGATGGGGGACAACTCCGCGCGCATCACTCGGAGGAAGCTGCTCACCGGAACGGGCAAGGTGGCCGCCGCGGGCGTCGTGGCCTCGGCGATCGGCTGGGTCGAGATCGGGAACCCGGCGATGGCCGCGCCCCAGAGCCCACCGGGCGAGGTCGGGACGGGGGCCGGCGGCAAGAACTCCTTCGAGTACGCCGGACAGGTCGACCAGGACGGCGACAACCTCACCTCCTACGGCTTCCTGTCCGCCATCGCCGGGCTCCATGTCTCCCAGCTCTTCACCGGCCACCCCACGACGAGACCACGGCGCGCTTCACGTACTTCGGGACGGCCAAGCTCTTCGCCCGCGTCGAGTTCAACGGGCTCTTCATCATCGACGCCAGTGGCTCGGTCCAGTACTACTTCGACCCGAACGGGGGCGCGAGCTTCTCCGATCCCACCTCGTTCAAGTCCGGGAAGCTGATCGCGGCGGACACCGCCACGTTCCACGACGTCTTGAGCGTCACCGCGCCGAATACGGGATTGCCACACCTCACCGCCGCGCTGCAACGGACGAGGGCGTCGAAGTTCACGTTCCAGGGCACGACGTATCGCTTCGGGCACGTGGGTCTGCTGCAACGCTCCACGGCGACGGGGCTCAGCACCAGGATCGATCCGAAGCCGACGTCGAAGCTCACGCTCGGCGGCGAGGCCGTGGTCAGCGGTCAAGCGTAGGCGCCTGCGCTCACCCGGCCGCGGCGAGTCAGCTCCACGCTCGCGGGTCCGGGGCTGACACCGCGCGGGGAAGCGGTCCTCACCCCAGTACCGGCCAGACGGGCCGAGGGTCACCACGTCGAAGCCAAGGGTTCGGCAGAAGTCGATCATGGGCTGCGAGATCGCCACGACGGCCCAACGGTGGCCTCGGGCGGCCATCGCGGTCCAGATGCTGGCCGAAAGGCCACCGAGGACCCGATGTTCGCCGTCTCGATACTCGGGGGCGACGATCAGCCGTCCGGCGTCCACGACCCGACCGGCGGGTTCGGCGACGATCCCGAACGCCGCCTCGGTCGGCAGCGGCCTCCCCGGCACCGGATAGACCACGCGGGCCGTGGCCGCGAGGCGGGACCCGTCCCACCCCACGATCTGTGCGGCGTGCTCGTCGTCGTACTCGTCCCGCTCGAGGCCGCCCGGCATCTCCTCGGGGCGCCTCCATCCGCGCTCGATCGAGATCCGGCGCCGGCGCCGGAACACCGCGTCGAGCTCGTCGGCCGTTCGCGCGAGGTCGAAGCGAAGGGGCCGGGCACGGTCGAGCAGGAAGCGAGCCAGATCGTCCGCGCTGGCGAGCCACGCGGGGATGGGATCGGCTTCGGTTCCCATAGGCGCAGCGCCGGGGCGCGCGGGCCGCTACGCGCCGGGCGCTCGGTACCGGACTTGCTCGGCCTTGCGCAGGGCATCCATCGTCTCGTCGACGGTCAGGAGGACGGTCGTTTCGAGCGAGCTGAGCGCACCGCCGCCGGTGATGGCCAGCGCAACCGCGGCCATGGACACGTTGTCGGGGGCCTCCCACAGGTTGTAGCCGTCGTGCGTGCCGAAGGCGTACCAGAACCCGTGGAGCTTCCCACCCACAGACTCGATGTAGGACTGAGCGGCCTGACGGCGGTCCTCCGGGTTGCCGATCAGCCTGGCCCAAGTCTCCGGCGTGTAGCTGAACTTCGAGAGATACAGCGGCATCTTTCCTCCTCTCGATCGCCGACCCGCGCGGGTCGCCGTCAGGGGCCGAAGTATGACCCACCCGCCCACCATCGAGCAGGGAGCGAGTTCGCCCGCCCCGGGCACCTAGGATTGTGCGATGAGACTCGGAATCACGCCCCCGGTCGAGATGGCCGGCGTCGCGGCCTCGGTGGAGGTCGGTGCCCTGGCCGAGGCGCTCGGATACACGGACGTGTTCTCGTCGGAGGTCGGCAGCGCGGATGCCTTCTCTCCGCTGGCCGCCCTCGCCGTGAAGACGGCGCATGTGCGGCTGGGGACGGCGCTGGTGCCGGTGTTCACCCGCCCCCCCGCGCTGCTCGCCATGACGGCGGCCAGCATGCAAGCGCTCAGCGGCGGGCGGTTCGTCCTGGGGATCGGGACGTCGACGCGGGACATCGTGGAGAGATGGATGGGCCTCGGCTTCGAGCGCCCGGTGGAACGGGTCCGCGACTACGTCGACGCCCTGCGCCGGATCCTCTCCGGCGACAAGGTGTCGTTCGAGGGCCGAACGGTACGGATCCACGGGTTCCGGCGGCAGACGGAGCCCGCCCCGACGATCCCCATCCACGTGGGTGCGCTCGGCCCTCGGATGTGCCGGCTGGCCGGTTCGGTCGCCGATGGGGTCCAGTTCGCCCTGATGTCTCCCGAGGGAGTCCGAAACGCGCTCGGTGAGGTTCGCGCCGGCCTGCGGCAGGCCGGGCGCGACCCGGCCGATTTCGACGTCGTCCTGCGAATCCCGATCGCGGTGGACGAGCCGCCCGAGCCGGTCCGTTTCCTGGCTCGGAGGTTGCTCACCGGGTACGCGATCGTGCCGACCTACACCGCGACGCTGGCTCGCCAGGGCTTCGGCGAACCCGCGGCGGCCGTCGTCGAGGCCTGGCAGGCGGGGGACCGAGCGCGGGCGGTCTCGCTGTTCCCGGAGGCCATGGTCGACGCCTTCTTCGTGCACGGGACCGCGGACGAATGCAGCGCGAGGCTGGAGGCGTACGGGGAGGCGGGCGTCCGGACCGCCATCCTCATGCACCTTTCGGTGGCGCCGACCCCCGAAGAGCGCGCCGAGCGCATCGCCGCCCAGCTGAGAGCGCTCGCTCCGTCCGCCTCGGCCTGACGGCGCCGACGACATGGGGCGTTTGCGAATGTGGGCTCCACCCGCTCAGACTCGTGGCCCAAACCCCATCCGGGACAGGAGGGACGGACCATGAGCGAGCAGCCACCGGGCGGCGGCCCGGGACGACACCAAGCGGTCGAGATCCTCTCGAAGATCGTGTCGGCCACCGACCGGTTGAAGAAAGCTCGAGAGCCCGGCGGCCAGCCGTCCGACATGGAGCAGGCACAGCAGGCTCGCCGTGAGGCGATGCAGGAGGCCAGGGAGTTCCTCCGGAAGCACGGCGTCCAGACCACCTAGGAACCCGGGAGTCCATCCCCAGACGCGGCCGCCGTGCCTTCGAGCTACCGCACGGTCACCGGCGTCGTGTACAGGTCCAGCTGGTGCAGCGTCCCGTCCGGGTTGTCGCCGGTGCTGTTCGAGTTGTCCGACCACGCCGGGTAGAAGGTGTGGGACTGGAAGGCCGCATGCGTGTAGTCCCCGTAGTCGAAGAAGCTCCCCGCGTCGTTGGCGTTGGACGTCCCCTGGCTCGCCTGGAAGTTGGGAGCGAAGGTCGCGCCGCCGTCCCTCGAGTCGGTGGCCCAGATCTGGACGTCGTCGTTGGGCACCCCGTCGGTGTCGCCACGGCCTCCCGCACCGAGGTCGTTCCGGGCGTCGTACCAGGACACGCCCAGATAGCCGGTCACCTGGTCGAGCGCGATGGCCGGGTTGAACTGGCTGTTGGTGGTGTTGTCGTCGTTCAGCCTCACCGCCGGGCTCCAGTTCGTCCCATTGTCGTCGGAGTACTGGAACATGATGTCCATGTCGTTGGTCTCGTTCCCGTTCTCCGCGGTCCAGATCGCGTAGACCCGGCCGGCGTGCAGGCCGCCGCTCCGGTCCCAGGCCAGGTTGGCCTCGGCGTCGACGGAACGGTTCGGCTGGGCCGGGATGTAATCGAACCCTCCCACGTAGCTCCGCGCCAGCAGCAGCGGGCTGTTGAAGCCCGCCGGCCCCAGCCCGTCGGGGTCGAGCGCCGTGTAGATGTGCGTCCCGCCCTGGCCGCCCGTCTGGTCCTGATACGTCACCAGGACCTGGCCCCCCGGCCCCACCGCGGTGTCCCCGTAGTCCCCCACCCCCGCGTTCGTGGGGACGCTCTGCGGAGCGGTGAAGGTCCCGAACTGGCCGAGACCGGCGACGCTCGCGCCGAACGCCTGGACCACGACGGAGGGGAAGCTCGTGTAGCTCACCCACACGCTGCCGGGGCCCGCCGAGATGGACGGCTGGTCGGCGCTCGCGCCGGGCGCTCTCGGCGAGTTGAGCCGCCTGGCCTGAGCATCGTTGATGGCCGCGCTTCCCGGCGGCGTCGTGGGCACGATGTCCGCCACCTTCCGGAACGTGAGTCCACCGTCCGTCGACAGCGCGACGAAGACGTCGCCGCTGTTCAGGTCCAGGTAGGTCATCCACAGGTTCCCGAAGTGATCCCACGCCAGTTGCTGGTCGCAACAGATGTCGGCGAACTCTTCGTTGGCGCCGATGACCCTGCGGGTCCACGTCTTGCCACCGTCGAACGACACACCTTCGAACAGGCCGCTCACGACGTCGGGGAGGGTGGCCATGGTGACGATGTTCTTGGGATTGGTGGGGTTGACGGCGATGGCGTCCTCGGCCTCGTTGCCGTGCATCGTGCTCGTGTCGATGTTCGCGGCGAGCGCCGCGGCGGCGGCGGGCACCGCCAGCGGCATGACCACGGCCGCCGCCAGCAGCGCCACCACCGAGCCGGTGATCATCCACGACAGCCGCGCGCGCATTGCACCGCCCCCTTCGAGCTGGTCCCTCCGATGAGGGCGCTCATTGTAAGCTAAGTGCTCTGGGTCGAAAGTTCGCTAACGTATTCGGACCCATCACGCTGCCACCGGCAACTGCCGCTCGGCCACACGCTTCATCAGCTTGGCGAGGTCGGCCCGCGTGAACTTCCACTCGAACGGCTT
>JALYLZ010000199.1 GCA_030774015.1 Actinomycetota bacterium
CGGACGATGAACGAGTGCCATAGCCCTCTCGGAAGGAGCCTGCTCGCCCGCGGCAAGGAACGCCCGGTCCGATGCCCGATTGGCGGGTCGCTTGACCTGACGACGGAGGACCGCCAGTTGGTGGCGAAGGACAACGATCTCGAGATCGGCCTCGGCCGCAGCGCGCTGGTCCGGCCGGAGCAGACCGAGAACGCGACGCAGGAGGAGATAGAGGAGAGACGGGACCACGGCGCCGCATTGTGGAAGATCGACGACGTTGGCCGGCCTCCAGGCGCGGATCGCGTTTCTTTACCCCACGCGTCCGCCTGGTCCGCTCGGGCGGCACCCTGACAGCGCTGGCTGGCGGTACGGCCCCGGCGGTGGACAAGTGTGCTCCAGATGAACCGACGCACGGCGCGGATCAGCCGCCCGGATCGAAGCGGCCGATGTCGCCCATCACCGACTCGGGCGCTCGCGGCGAGACTGGCACGTCATCCACCACCCGGCCGTCGCGCAGCCGGACGATCCGGTCGCATCTGGCCGCCACGCCGGGATCGTGGGTGGCCACCACGACCGTGAGCCCCCGATCCTCCCGGAGGCCCACCAGGAGATCCATGATCTCCGCCCCCGTGGCCGAGTCCAGGTTCCCGGTGGGCTCGTCCGCCAGGACCAGCCCGGGCTCGTTGATGAGGGCACGGGCGATGGCCACCCGTTGCTGCTCGCCGCCGGACAGCCGAGAGGGAAAGGATCCGCCGCGGTCACCCAGGCCCACCGCCTCGAGCAGCCCTCGGGCCCGCTCGAACTTGTCGAACCGGGTCCGGAAAGGCAGGACCGGCGCCGCGACGTTGTCCAGGACCGACAGCGCCGGGAGGAGGTGGAAGCGCTGGAACACGAAGCCGATCGTCCGCCGGTACGCGGCCTGCTCGCCTCGGGACAGGCGGGTGACGTCCCGGCCGTCCACCACCACCTGCCCTTCGTCCGGCAGGTCCATGGCTCCCACCACGTGCAGCAGCGTGGACTTTCCCGATCCCGACGGTCCCATGACCGCGACGATCTGCCCCGCCGGCACCTCGGTCGTGACCGATTCGAGAGCCACCACCCCCGAGCCGTTGGAGAGGTACCGCTTGGAGACGCCGTCCAGGCGAACCGGGAACCCCATGTGCCTCACTCCTCCGCCAGGACGCTCGGGGGCGCCATCCGGCCGACCCACGCGGCCGGGGCCACCGAGGCCGCCACTGCCACGCCCACCAGTGCGGCCAGGACTCCCGCCTCGACGACCCGGGCTCCGATGCCTCCGGTCGCCACCGCCGCCATCGCCACGCCGACGATCGCTCCCGGAACCGATCCCAGGACGCCGATGGCCGCTCCTTCGTACGCGACGAGCCGGCCAAGGTGCGCGCTTCCCCACCCGGTGGCGCGCAGGGTCACCACCTCCGCAGCCCGTTCCCGGATGTTCAGGAACAGCACGTCGGCCACCGAGAGCCCGGCGAGGACCACTGCCAGCGCCACGCTCGCAATGTCCACACCCCGGACCTGCACGGAGACGAAGTTGCCGAGCAGCGTCCCGAGCAGCGCGCCCCGGAACGCCAGCTGTACCGCGAGGAGCAACGCCAGCGCGCCGACCCCGATGAAGAGCCCGGCTGCGGCGAGCGCCTGGCAGGCTCGGGCAGCGGTGCGGGCTCGGCCTTCCCAGGAGGTCGCCCGGGCCCTCGCCTCCGAGCCGGGAGTCCGGGAGGTCCACCACCTTCATCTGTGGAACCTGGCCTCCGACGTGCCGGCACTCTCGGCTCACGTCGTCCTGGGAGGCGACCCCTCGATGCACGAGGCCCAGATCCGGGGCGAGAAGCTGAAGGCCATGGTCGCCGAACGCTTCGGGATCGAGCACGCCACGTTGGAGCTGGAGTGCCACGTCCACGAGGCAGAGGATCACCGTCCTCGCCCAAGCGGACCGCGGCGGGCTCAAGGGTTTGAGCCAGGGTAACCACGGGATCGGCTGGCGCATCCTCATCGGCGTTGCGGTGGCCATGGTGGTTGCCTGGCTGGCCCTCGCCGCGTTCCTCCTCCTCGCCAGGCCCGAGGGTCCGAAGCTGGGGGAGGCTGCTCGGTAGCTGTCGCGGCGGTGGGAATGGTGGCCACGCGGGCCGCGGTGGCGGCAGAGTCTCTCGACACCGCCGGCCTGGTTCCTCCTTAGCGCGGTGTCGAGGCCGAATCGCTCCTCGGCCTGGGCGCGCCGCCGCCGGCCCTGGATCCCGCCGAAACCCCATCCTTCGGCCCCATCGAGGAGTGGATGGCGGCGCACCCCGTAGGCCGCCGGCGCTGAGCGGCCCGGTGTCGAGTCAGGGGTGCCCGAAGCCGGGCAC
>JALYLZ010000200.1 GCA_030774015.1 Actinomycetota bacterium
GGCGGAGCGGGTGCCGCGGGAACGGCCGGCTCCCGGCCAGCGGCTGGCGGTGGCGGCTCCGGTGCGGCCAGGGCCGCCCCGGCTGGGCCGGGCCCCACGAACGTATCGTCGGTTGCGGCGAACTCGAGGCGCAGCGTGCTCTTCCCCACCTGGATGGTGTCACCCTGCGTGAGCAGCACCGGTGTCGAGATGCGCTCGCCGTTGACGAAGGTCCCGTTCGTCGAGCCCAGGTCGACCAGCGCCAGGCGCCCGTCGGCCGTGCGTTGGATGCGGGCGTGGTGCCGAGAGAGCTGAGGGTCTTCGCCCAGCCGCCCGTCCGCGTCGCCGGAGCGTCCGATGTCGAGGTCGTCCGACAGCGAGATCAGATTGCCCGCCGCAGGGCCAGACAGGACGCGCAGCGTCTCCTGCTCCATCCCGCCGGAGCTTAGGGAGGGCCGAGCGGGATGGCAAGGCTGGCCCTGATCCTCCTGCCACGTGGAATGCCCGCGCCCATGACCCCGTCCCCCGCCATCGCTCGACTGACGCGGGAGCGGCGCCCGCCGCAAGCGGGGCGCCGCTCGGACGCGTGTGATATCGGTCGGTTGCCTACCGGACAGGCTCCAACTCGCGGGGCGGGAGCGTCTGCTCGCCGGGGTGGCGGGCCTCCATCTGAACCTTGGGCAGCCATTCGAGCCACCGCGGCAGGTACCAGTTCCGCTTGCCCAGCAGCTTCATGGCCGACGGCACCAGGATCGAGCGCACCAGGGTGGCGTCGATCAGCACGGCGACGGCGAGGCCGAAGCCCATCTCCTGGAGGAACACCAGCTTGCCCAGGGCGAAGCCACCGAACACGGCCACCATGATCAGGGCCGCGCCGGTGATGATCCCGCCGGTGGACCGAAGCCCCCATGAGACCGCGCCGGGGTTGTCGCGGGTGTGGTCGTAGCGTTCCTTGATCCGGCTGAGCAGGAACACCTGGTAGTCCATGGACAGACCGAACAGGACCGAGAACAGGAACAGCGGCAGCCACGCCTCGATCGTGTCGACCCGCTGGAACCCGAACAGGCCGGCCCCGTGGCCGTTCTGGTTTACGAACACCAGCAGGCCATAGGCGGCGCCCGCCGAGAGCAGGTTCAGCAGCACCCCCAGCAGCGGCACCACCACGGAGCGGAACACCACCATCAGCAGCAGGAACGACAGCGCCAGCACGAACCCCAGCACGATGGGCGTGTAGTGGGCTGTGAGGGCGAAGAAGTCGACCGCCACCGCGGTCTGGCCTCCCACCAGCACCCGCGCCTGCACGCTGGCGAACGCCTGCGGGATGAGGTCGGACCGGAGATGGCGGATGGCGTCGTAGGCGGGTGGGCTGGACGGGTCCGCGTTGACGGGCACCGAGACCAGGGCCAGGTTCCCGGCCTCGTTCGTCTGAACCTGGCTGGGGCCGAACACTGGGTCCGCAGACAGCTCCGCCTGCAGCTTCTTGATGGCTGTCTGGACGCCCGGCGAGTTCACGTCGCCGTCCACCACGATCTGGGCCGGCTCGGCCAGGCCGCCAGAGAAGTCCCGGGCCAGCACGGTGAAGGCCCGCTTCGACTGTACGTCGTTCGGATACGTGCTCACGCCGGAGAACCCGGTCTTGATGCCGAACACCGGCAGCGCCGCCGCGATCAGGATGGCGGCCGCCGCCATCCCGCTGACCACCGGCCGGCCCATCACCGTGCGGGCCACGCGGCCCCAGAAGCCCCGGCTGCGCTCGACGTCCTGGTCGCGGCGCCGGTACAGGAAGGGGACCTTCCCCGCGTTCACCCGGTCCCCCATCACGCCGAGGATCGCGGGCAGCAGGGTCAGCGAGGCCGACACGGCCACCAGCACCACGGCGATGGCGCCGGTGGCCAGGGACCGGAAGATGGTGGTGGGGATGAGCAGCATGCCGCACAGGGCGAGCACGACGGTCATGCCGGAGAAGAACACCGCCCGGCTCGCCGTCCCGCCGGCCACGGCGATGGCGTCGACCTTCTCGCGCCCGCGATGCCGCTCCTCGCGGTACCGGGACACCACAAACAGGGAGTAGTCGATCCCCACGGCCAGCCCCATCATCGAGATCATGTTGGTGACGAAGAACGAGAAGTGGAACTCCAGCCCGAGCAGCGACACCAGGCCGAGCGAGATGACGATGGACATGACCGCCAGCAGGACGGGGACGAGCGCCGCGGCCAGCGTCCCGAACACCAGCACCAGGATGATCAGCGCGAACACGATGCCGATGCTCTCGCCGCGCTTGAGGTCGCCCTCGGAGATGGTCTTGGAGTCCTTCCCGACGGTGGACTCGCCGGCCACCAGGACCCGGAAGCCATCGGGGTGCGAGGCCTCCAGAGTCACGTTCAGCAGCCGGTCGATGTTGTCCGCCGCGTCGTCGAGCGATCCGGCCATCGACACCGGGATCAGGGTCTCGTGGCGGTCCTTCGACACCAGCAGCGGCGACTGGCTCTGGTAGAAGTCCGTGGACTGCTGGACGATCTTCGGGCCCAGATCCTGGATGGTGCCCTGGAGCTGCTCCACGTAGGAGCGGAACGCCGGGTCGTCCACGGTCGCGCCGTCCGAGCGGACGATCACGATCTCCTGGGAGTGCCGCGGGCCGGTGAGCCGCTGCTCCAGCAGCGTCTGGGCCTGCTTGGCCTCCGGGTTGTTGGTGAAGTCCGCCTGTGTGGTGAGCACGCCGGCCAGCAGCTTGGAGGTGAGGAAGCCCCCCACCATGAACAGCGCGATCCACACGCCGATCACTCGCCACGGATGCCGAGCGCTGGTCCGGGCCAGGCCCTGTGCCGAGATCCTCATCGCCAGTTCCCCCCTGTCCTGTCGTTCCCGTCTTGCTTCGAAGTCGGGTCAGGCCACCGGCCCGACCGGTCGGTAGGTTTCATGAACAATGCATCCCCGCTCGCAACCGCGATCGGTCTACTCATGGTTCCGTGGGCGACAGGAGCGTCCGGAACAGGCCGAAGGACCGGGTGACCCGGTCACGGAGGTCGGCGGAGCCGGTTACCATCGCCGCCAGCTGCTCGATCCCCATGAACAGCGACACGGCGAGCTCCGCTGCGGTCCGCGGATCGATGTCGGGCCTGACGTCCCCCTCGGCCTGGGCCCGCGCCAGCAGCGACTGGGTGATGTCCACCCACCTCACGAACTGCGAGCTGAGCCGCGGCGCGAGCTCGGGATCCTCGGACAGCTCCGCGCACAGCTTGCCCAGGCTGTTCGCCGCCTTGTCCTGTTCGTGCAGGTCACAGAGGGCTTCCGTCATCGCCATGAGCTGGTCGATGGCCCTGGCCTGCTGCATCGAGGCCGAGATCACCCGGCCCGACCACTGCTCCTGCTTGTAGCGGACCACCTCGAGCGCGAGCGCCTCCTTGGACGGGAAGTGGTGATAGAAGCCGCCCTTGGTGGCGCCGGCCGACCGGATGACGTCGTTCAGCGAGGTGCCGGCGAACCCATGCTCCGCGAAGGCCTGCGCGGCCGCCTCCAGGATGTGCTGGCGGGTCGCCTCCCCGCGCTCGGTGGAGCTCGCCGTCCGGTCGCTCAGTCCAGTCCGTCCCATGTCCGGGGCAGGATAGGACCGACCGGTCGGTCTGTCAACCCCCCGGCAGGGCGAGCTACTCGGCCCTCTCGCGCGTCAGGCTCGGACGTGGACGGTGACGCGGTGCACCGAGTTGTTTGAGTACCCACCCGCGTTCCAGGGTGGGTCCAGCGGCTGGGTCCGGCCGGTGGCGTCGGTGGCCCGGGAACACACTACGTACGTCCCGGGGCCGGCCGGCGTCCAGTCCACCCACCACCGGTGCCAGGCGTGCGCCGAGGCCGCATCGTCAACGGTGGCCACGGTCCACGTCTCCCCGCCGTCCACGCTGACCTCGATGGCGGTGATGGGCCCCCATCCCGACCACGCCCGCCCTTCCAGCCGGGATGGACCGAGGGGGAGATGGCGCTCCCGGGTGAAGAAGTCGGGGAAGCCCGGCGGCAGGACCAGCGAGCGCGGCGCCATGCGGGTGACGGGCTCCCCCGCCTCCTCCTCCGTCTGGCGAACCCGGTAGCTGTGCGCCATGTAGAAGCCGGCGAACGGCTCGGCCATCGCGGCGATGCCGCTGAGCCACTTCACGTTGGTCATGCCGTACCACCCCGGTACCAGCAGACGCAGCGGGAACCCGTGCTGCGGCGGAAGGGGCTGGCCGTTGATCTCGTAGGCCAGCATGATCTCGTCGCGCAGCGCTTCCTGGACCGGCAGGCTCCGCGCGTAGTCCTGCTCGACCTCGCCCTCGATCCCGTGGTCGAGACCGGTGAACACGACCTCCGTCGCGTCGCCCCCCAGCTCCGCCTCCTCCAGGAGCCCCCGAAGGGGCGTCCCGGTCCACTCGGCCGTGCCGATCGCCTCCACCAGCCAGGGCTGGCTCACGGGGCGTGGATCCAGGTTGGCCCGCCCGTTCCCGGCGCACTCGAACGTGGCCGCGAGCGTGACCCGTTCCCGGGCTCGCACGTCGTCCAGAGTGAGCTCCAGCGGCTTGCGGACCAGGCCCCCCACCACCAGCCTCCAGGCTGCGGGGTCCACGTACGGGATGTCGTAGTGCGTGAGCAGGTAGTGCAGCCCGATCGGCGTGATGTCGTGGCGGAGCGCCTCCAGCGGCATCCCGTGGTTGCGGGCGGCCAGCTGGAGCTCCTCGAGCGAGATTCCGGCAGGCGCGGTCACGTCCATGGCGGTTCCCCCTTCCGGGAGAACTTCTACATCCTGTCCCGCCGGCGGACAACAGCGCTCACCATCACCGCTCGCGCAGCCACGCCACGACCTCCTCCGCATGCGTGTCCGGAGGGAACACCGGATACCACACGTGCTCGATCCGGCCTGCGCGCACCACGAACGTGAGCCGCTTCAGGAGGGTATGGCCAGCGGCCTCGAAGGTCGGCAGCCGGAGCGCGTCCGCCAGCCGGAGGTCCGCATCGGACAGCAAGGGGAATGGGAGGTGGAGCCGTTCGGCAGCTTCGCGCTGGTCCTCCGTGTCCTGCGTGGACAGCCCGTAGACCTCCGCGCCGAGTTCGACCAGCTGCCGGTGGTGATCGCGGAACCCGCACGACTCCGGCGTGCATCCCCGCGCGCCGGGGATGAGGTCCCAGTCCGGGACCAGTGGCGCCACCCCCGGCCTCCCGGTCCGCGGGTACGCGTACACCAACGTCCGCTCCAAGCCAGGGCCGGAGCCGGAGCCGCCCAGCCGGACCTCGCGGCCGTCCGTCGACGGCAGGGCGACGTCCGGCAGCGGCAGTCCTACCAGGTGGGAGGCCGCGCCGTCGTCGGCGGGGGCCGGCAGATCCGGCGGCAGGACGCTCGGGTCGTAAACCACGTCGCCCCATTCGTACCACGGCCGCCGGCGGCCGCCGTGCGTTGACACCCCTTCGTGTGGCCGCTACAGTCCCGCCGTCGGTTGACCGGAGCACCGGAGACCGGCAGACGGCGCCGTACCACAGCGAGTCGCCCGGCTCGCCACCGACAACCTTCTCGGTTGACCGGACCACCGGAGACCGGACCAAACCGGAACTCTGACGAGGTCGATCGAAAGGGGAATCGGCATGTTCCACCGGATACTCCTCGGGCGCCGCCGCGCGGTCTGTGCGCTCGCACTCCTGGCCCTGGTGGGAGCCGCCTGCTCCTCCAACGCCCCCGCCAAGGGAGGGCCGTGCACTCCGGCATCGACGCCGACGGTCACGCTCGCCGCGTACAGCAACGTCTACGACGTCTACGGGAAGCTCATCTCGAACTTCCAGAACGACTGGAAGGACGAGCACGATGGCCAGTCGGTGCAGTTCCTGACGTCCTTCGGCGGGAGCACCACCCAGGCCGAGGCCGTGGTGAACGGGCTCGACGCCGACGTCGTGGCGCTGTCCCTGGACCCCGACGTGGAGCTGATCGAGAAGGCGGGGCTGATCACCCACGACTGGCAGAACGACCCGGGCCATTCCATCGTGGGCACGTCGGACGTGGTGTTCGACGTCCGGCCGGGCAACCCCAAGCACATCGAGAACTGGAGCGACCTGACGCAGCCCGGTCTCCAGATCCTCACTCCCGACCCCGCGCAGAGCGGCGGCGCGAAGTGGAACATCGTGGCCGCATACGGCGCCGCGATGCGGGGGAAGGTTCCCGGCTACAAGGCGAACGACCCGGGGGACGCCGAGCGCCTGCTGGAGGGGATCTTCTCCAACGTCACCGTGCTGGACAAGAGCGCGAACGACTCACTCAAGAACTTCGATTCCGGCAACGGCGACGTGGCCATCACGTACGAGTACGCGGCGCTCCAGGCGCAGGCCGCCGGCGGGCAGGACCAGATCGTGTACCCGCCGTCCACGGTGGCCATCCAGACCCCCACGGTGGTCGTGGACGGGAACGCGGCGACACACTGCGTCACCAGCGTCGCCAACGCGTTCGCGAAGTACCTGCACACGGCCGACGCGCAGGCGGTGTTCGCGAGCGTCGGGTACGAGCGGCCGATCGACGTGTCCAAGGCCCAGCAGGGCGACGGCGAAAAGCTGCCGGCGATCCCGGACCTGTTCACCACGGACCAGATCGGCGGATGGGACCAACTCGACACCGACACGGTGTTCGGCCCGGACGGCGCGTTCACCAAGGCGTTCAAGGCAGCGAAGGGCTAGATGCAGCAGACCCTCGAGCAGCGCCCGGAACTTCCCCAGGTGAAGAGCCGCGCCCGGCTTCGGT
>JALYLZ010000201.1 GCA_030774015.1 Actinomycetota bacterium
GCCAGACCCCCCTCCGCCGCCGCTGGAGCCGGAGCCCGAACGGGCCCAGGTGGAGCGCCCCGGGCCGACCTGAGCACGCCGGAGGTGCCATGGAGCTCACCGCCGTTCGCATCGACAAGCCGGAGGACCTGAACTTCATCCTCGGGCAGTCGCACTTCATCAAGACCGTGGAGGACCTGCACGAGACGCTGGTGCAGTCCATGCCCAGCTTGAAGTTCGGCCTGGCGTTCTGCGAGTCGTCCGGTCCCCGGCTGGTCCGCCGGAGCGGGAACGACTCCGAGCTGATCGACCTCGCGGTCCGCAACGCCCAGGCCATCGGGGCCGGACACGCGTTCATCGTGTTCCTGCGGGACGGGTTTCCCGTCAACGTGCTGAACGCGGTGAAGATGGTCCCGGAGGTCTGCCGGATCTACTGCGCCACCGCCAATCCGGCCGAGGTCATCGTCACCGAGACGGAGCAGGGCCGGGCCGTCCTGGGGGTCGTCGACGGCGGCTCGCCCCTCGGTGTCGAGACCGACGACGACGAGGCCGACCGCAAGGACCTCCTCCGCCGGTTCGGCTACAAGCTGTGAGGCGGCCCCGTCGCCTGGGTTGGCGCGCCCTGGCCGCCGCCGTCGCCGGTGCCCTGGTGTTCGCGTCGGTCTCGGTCGGCACCGCCGGCGCGTCGACGCAGAGCTCGTGCGCGCGGACGGGGAGCGCCCAGTCGACGCTGCAGATCTCGGCCGGGACCGATCAGGCCGTGTCCATCGCCCGGGACGGGGCCGGGAACTTCGCGGTCACGTCGAGCGATGGGATCGCCGATCCCTCGTGCGGTGGGGCGACCGTGACGAACATCGACGCGGTCGCCGTCACCGACGATCCCGCCGGAAGTGAGTCGATCCTCGTGGACATGTCCGGCGGCCGCTTCGAGCCCGGCAAGACCCACGAGAGCACGGGGGTCTCCGAGATCGAGTTCTCCATCGCCCTGTCCGGGGGCGGCGACGGCCTGACCATCGACGGCACGGCCGGGAACGACACGCTTCGACTGGGGCAGTCGAACGGGGCGATCAACGTGAACCTGAACAACGACAACGACTCGGACGTCTCGTTGAGCGACCCGGTGGCCCCGCACCTCGCCGTGAACGGCGGGGACGGGAACGACCAGATCCTGGCCAACGGCGCCTCGTCGGTGGGATCCATGGTCTCCGTCCCCATGGCGCTCGACGGCGGGCCTCGCAACGACACCATCAACGGCGGGTCCGCCGGCGACGCCATCTCCGGTGACGCCGGGGACGACAAGCTGTTCGGCCTGGGCGGGGACGACACGCTGCTGGGAGGAGACGACCAGGACCAGCTGAACGGAGGAGACGGCTCCGACGTCATGGACGGCGGGAACGGCCGGGACAACCTGAACGAGGGGAAGACGGCCGACGCGCCCGGGACGGGGGACCAGGTCATCGGCGGCCCCGGCGGCGATGCCGTCAACTTCGGCCAGCGGACCGGCGACGTCGTGGTGGTCCTGGACGGCATGGGCTGTGACGGCGAGGTCAGCCTGGGGGAGTGCGCCAACGTGTACCCCGACGTCGAGACGGCCACGCTGGGGCCCGGGAACGACCTGTTCGACGCCACGGCGGCCGGGAAGGTGAACAACACGGTGACCGCCAACGCAGGGAACGACACCATCCTGCTGGGAGCCGGCAACGACGAGGTCTCCGCGGGCAGCGGCGACGATTCCATCTGGGGCGGCGACGGGAACGACTACCTGTTCGGGGGCCAAGGCAACGACACCGAGTACGGGGAGGCGGGCAACGACACCCTGGACGACGGATACGGGCCGAACGGGAGCGACGACCTCCACGGCGGGACGGGGATCGACACGGCCAAGTACTTCTTCCGGCCGGCGGCGGTCCGCGTGACCATGGACGACGTGGCGGACGACGGGGACGTCGCGACGGCAGAGGCCGACAACGTCCACTCCGATATCGAGGACGCCCTGCTGACGCCGGGGAACGACTACGCGGACGCCTCCGCCGAGGGGATGGTGAACAACCACCTGACCGGCTTCGGCGGAAACGACACGCTGGCCGGCGGGGCGGGCGACGATCTCCTGTCCGGCGGCCCGGGGGACGACGCCCTGGACGGGGGGGCCGGGACCGACACCTGCCAGGGCACCGCCGACGACACCACGAGCCCGCCGCAGAACTGCGAGGTCGTCACGGCGAACCCCTCGTCGCAGGCCGGGCCGGTCGGGCGTCGGTAGACTCCGGCTCCGATGGACCCCCGTTCCCTCGTCCCGCTGGTCGAGCGCCGCCTGGACGAGTACCTCCAGGTGCTGGCCGAGATGGTCAACACGGACTGCGGGACCTACTCGCCGGACGGGGTGAACCGCATCGCCGATCTGTGCGAACAGGGGTTCCGGGCCGGGGGCTGGGAGGTCGACCGCCGCCGGCACGGGCCGACGGAGGGGGAGCGACAGCTGGGCGACCTGTTGATCGGCCGGCTCTCGGGCGACGGCGGGCCGCGGGTCCTGCTGATCGGGCACATGGACACGGTGTTCCCGGATGGGACGGTGGCCGCGCGCCCGTTCGGGCTCGACGGCGGGCGCGCCACCGGGCCCGGCGTGGACGACATGAAGGGCGGACTCCTCGCGGGCTTCGTCGCGGTGGAAGCCCTCCAGGAGGCGGGGTTCCGGGACTTCTCGCGGATCGTGTACGTGTGCAACCCGGACGAGGAGATCGGGTCGCCGTATTCCAAGCCCGTGATCCTGGAGCTGGCCCGGGACGCCGACGTGTGCTTCGTCCTGGAGGCCGGCCGGGAGAACGGGAACATCGTCAGCGCCCGAAAGGGGACGACGGACTTCGTGATCGAGGTGGTCGGACGGGCCGCGCACGCCGGCGTGGAGCCCCACAAGGGGCGGAGCGCCATCCTGGAGGCGGCGCACAAGGTCCTGGCCCTGCACCAGCTGAACGCGCGGTGGCCGGGGGTGACGGTGAACGCCGGCGTGATCTCGGGGGGGACGCGGCCGAACGTGGTCCCCGACCGGTGCAGGCTGGAGGTCGACCTCCGCGCGGCCGACGACGACTCGTTCGACGCCGCCAGCGAGGAGATCGCCCGCGTCGCCACCACGAACACGGTGGACGGGGTGACCTCCTCGGTGAAGGCCCTGGAAGCGCACCGCCCCATGCAGAAGACCGAAGCCACGGCCCGGCTGGTCGCGCTGGCCCAGGACATCGCCCGCGACCTGGGGTTCGAGGTCAGGGACCAGGCCACGGGCGGAGCTTCGGACGCGAACACCGTGTCCTCGATGGGCGTCCCCACCCTCGACGGCCTGGGGCCGGTCGGCGGCGGGGCCCACGGCCCCGACGAGTGGCTCGACGTGTCCAGCGTGGTCCCCAGGGTCAGCATGCTGGCGGCCCTCATCGCGAGGGCCGGCGAAGCGGTGGACTCGGCCTCAGGCCGGTAGCAGGCCTTCCTCCATCCGGGCCAGCGCGTCCAGCTCCGCCAGCACGCGGTCCACCTCGTCGCCGGTGTTGTAGTGGCAGAACCCGATGCGGACGGTGCCGCCGGTCTGTTGGAGGCCGAGGCGCTCCATGATCTCGAGCGCGAAGTAGTTCCCGTCCCACACCCACACGCCTCGCCGGGCCAGCTCCTCGGACGTGTGGCGAGGGTGCTGGCCCCCCACGCGGACGGCGAACGTGGGGGTCCGCTCGGCGACGCGCGTCGGGTCCGCGATGCCCCACAGGCGGACGCCGTCGATGCCCGCGACGGCCTCCAGGAAGCGGCCCGAAAGCTCGGCCTCGTGGAACCGGATGGCTTCCATGCCGGCGACGACACGGGCCCGGCGATCGTCTCCCGCGGGCCGCCCGAAGCGTTCGCCCACGTCGGCCAGGTAGTCCACCGCCGCGGTCATGCCGGCCAGGGCCTCGTGGTTCTGCGTGCCGGTCTCCCATCGCTCCGGGCCCACGTCCGGGAGCGGGCGGACCTTGTCCGGTCGCCACCGCTCCAGCAGCTCCTGCGAGATGAAGGCCACGCCGAGGTGCGGTCCGAAGAACTTGTACGCCGAGGTGAACAGCACGTCGGCCCCGAGGGTGGCCGCGTCGAGGGCCCCATGCTGCGCGAAGTGGACCCCGTCGGCCACGGCCAGCGCGCCGGCGTCGTGCACCCGCCGGACGATCTCGGCCGCCGGCGGGATGGTGCCGACCGCGTTCGAGGCCACGGTGAACGCCACCAGCCTTGTTCGCGACGAGAGTGCCCGGTCCAGAGACTTCAGGTCCAGCGTGCAGTCTTCCTCATGGATGTCGACCCACCGGACGGTGGCGCCGGCCGCCGTCGCCGCGCCAACCCAGGGCGCGACGTTCGCGTCGTGGTCCAGGCGCGTGACCACGACCTCGTCGCGAGGCGACAGCGTGCGTGCGAACGCGTGCGCCAGGTGGAACGCGACGGTGGTCGTGTTCGCGCCGAACACGATCTCGCCGGGCGTCGCCCCCAGAAGGTCGGCCCCCGCCCGGCGAGCCTCGTCGACCACCAGGCCGGACTCCACGCTGGTGGCGAACGGCCCGCCCAGGTTCGCGTTGCTCCGGCGGAGGTACGCGGCCATCGCTTCGATCACGCCCAGGGGGACCTGCGAGCCGCCGGGCGCGTCGGCGAACACCACCGGCCGCCCACCCTCGGTCCGGGCCAGGCCGGGGAACTCGGCGCATAGCGGAGACAGGTCGGGAGCGCCCATGTCCGCGAAGGGTACCCCGCCCCGGCCCGCTGTCGGACGCCCGCTGCGGTGTCCTATCCTCCCGGGATGCAGAAGGACGCCGTTCGCTCTGCCCGCCGCCCTGCCGCCGGGCCCGAATACGACTTCTGGTACGGCGTGGCCCGCGTCGGCGTGGGGGCGGTGTTCCGGGTCGGGTTCCGCATGCGATTCGAGGCCATCGAGCACATCCCGAGGACCGGCGGGGCGCTCCTCGTCTACAACCACGTCAGCGTCCTGGACCCGCTGCCGGTGGCGCTGGCGGCGAGCCGGCGGGGCCGCAGGGTGCGGTTCCTGACGGTCTCCGACGCCTTCGAACAGCGCTTCGTGGGGTGGGCCCTCCGCAAGACCAGGCAGATCCCGCTCCGCCGCGGGCTGGGGGACTGGGACGCCATCGGCAAGATCGCGGACGTCCTCCGATCCGGTTCCCTGGCCGGGATGTCCCCGGAGGGAACGGTCGGGGACGGCACGGCCCTCCAGCCGGGCCAGCGCGGCGCCGCCCGCATCGCGCTCCTGGCCGGCGTCCCGGTGATCCCGGTGGGCGTGTGGGGCACCCAGCGCCGGTGGGGCAAGGAAGGGCCCAGCCGGACCCTGGAACGGCCCGACCTGGCCGTGGTGGCGGGGCTTCCCATCCCGCCCGAGGGTGAGGCCCGCTCCCGGCCGGACGTCATCGCCTTCACGGAGCGGATCATGGACGGGATCCGGGAATCGGCCGACCGGGCCCGGGCTCGGATCCGGAACCGGGCCGGCGGCCGGTAATGGTCGTACTGTTGCGGGTGATGCGAACGCGCGGCTAGGCTTGCCTGGCCGGGGGGCGGGGGGCAGTTCACCCAGGCTCCCCACCGACCGAGGGGATGCGCTCGTTGACCGACTCGCCCACCATCGAACACGCCGCGACCGCCGACGGATCCGGCTCGGCTCCTTCCCAATCGGCCCGTGACCCCTTCCGGTTCCTGATGCGGCTTGCCCTCAAGCACGACGTGGCGCGGTACCGATCCGGGACGGAGCGCGCGTACATCGTCAGCAACCCCGACTACATCAAGCACGTCCTGGTGGAGAACGCCTGGAACTACTCGAAGGACACGTTCATCAACGGCTCCTTCAAGAACGCGATCGCGGACGGGCTGCTGGTCACGGAGGGCGAGTTCTGGAGCCGCCAGCGCCGGATCATGCGGCCGGCCTTCCACCAGCAACGGCTGTTCCAGCTGGGGGCGGGGATGACCCAGGCCACCCTCGACATGCTCGACCGGTGGGAGGGGCTCGCCGGGCGGGACGAGCCGCTGGACATGGCCGAGGAGATGCACAGCCTGACCCTGCGGATCACGACGGAATCCCTGTTCGGCACCGACCTCGTCGAGAAGATGCAGGACGCGGTCACGCAGATCCAGCGGGGATTGCAGCTCATGGTCACCCCCGACAAGCCGGAGTTCGTCGCCACGGTCAAGCAGCTCGAGGCGGTGACCTACGAGATCATCGAGGAGCGCCGCCGCCGTCCCACGGACTCGGCGGACCTGCTGGCCATGCTGCTCGACGCGCGCGACGAGGAGACCGGCCAGGGCATGACGGACCAGCAGCTGCGCAACGAGATGATGACCCTCATCCTGGCCGGGCACGAGACGACGGGAAACGCGCTGACGTGGACATGGCACCTGCTGTCCAGGAACCCCGCTGCCATGGCCAGGATGCGGGCGGAGCTCCGGGCCGTACTGGGCGACCGAGTCCCGACGCACGAGGACCTGGCCGCGCTGCCGTACGGGCGGCGTGTGCTGGAGGAGTCCCTCCGGCTCTACCCGCCCGCCTGGATCGTGGGCCGGCGGGCGCTCGGCGACGACCGCCTGGGCGATACCGAGATCGCCGCCGGAAGCGTCGTGGCCATGAGTCCGTACATCGTGCAGCGCCACCCGGCGTACTGGGCAGAGCCGGACCGGTTCGACCCGGACCGGTTCACCCGCGAGAACGTGGCCGGGCGCAAGCCGTTCGCGTACTTCCCGTTCGGCGGCGGACCTCGGCTTTGCATCGGGCACAACATGGCGCTCATCGAGGCCCAATTGGTGCTGGCCACGGCGGTCCGGCGATTCGACGTGGAGCCGATCCCGGATCACCACGTGGAACCGGAACGGCTGTTCACGCTGCGTCCCCGGGGTGGCCTGCCGCTTTTCCTGCGACGGGCCGCCGCGTAGCTCCAGCCGGTACGCTTCGAAAAGCTTGTCATCGAACGGCAACCCCCCGTCCTCTCCCTCCCGCCGCGTCGTGCTGGTGTGGATCGCGGCGGGGCTGGCGGTGGCCGGGCTCGTGGTGGGGCTGGTCATCGCGTTGGGCGGGCACGGCCAGGAGCCCCGGGCCGTCCCGAGCGTCTCGGAAGCCTCGCCGTCCTCGCCCGCTCCCACGGTGACCACGCACTCCACGCCGTCTCCGCTCGTTCCTCCCGTGCCCTCCTTCCACTTCCGGGTGGCGAAGTTCACGCCGGTGAAGGGGTCGTCGCGGACCCCCGTCGCGGTGGTACGGAGGGTGACCCGGCGGGCCGTGGGCAACATCCGGGACGGGCTCGAGCGGATGTACCGCCTGGCCTTCCTGGTCCCGGCGGACTGGCAGCACGACCGGTACGGGCCGGCATTCGCGTTCTTCTCGGGGGACGCCCGGACCTCCGCCCGCAAGCACACCAGCCTGCTCACGCTGGGTCCGGACGCGGGCCGGCGGTTCGAGGCCGTGGCGTCCGCCCGCGGCACGCTGAAGATCCAGGTGCTGCTGGATCGGGGCGGGCATCCCGTCACCGCGGTGGCCACCGTGGACTTCCGGGCCAAGGCCGTGCGGACGGCCGGGGGCACCACCCTCGTCCACAGCCTGGGCTCCTACTTCCTGCGGCCCTCGAAGCACGGCTGGCTGATCGACGGTTTCGAGGTCCGCCGCAAGGACCATCCCGCAAAGTGATCTCGCTCGCCGACGTCCGGGCCGCCGCCGAGCGGCTCCGTGGGGTGGCCAACGCCACGCCGGTCCTGACGTCCCGGACGCTCGACGCCGCCACCGGTGCCACGATCCTGCTGAAGGCCGAGAATTTCCAGCGGGCCGGCGCGTTCAAGTTCCGGGGGGCCTACAACCGGATCTCGCGCCTGTCGCCGCAGGAGCTGGAGCGGGGGGTGGCCACATACTCCTCCGGGAACCACGCCCAGGCCGTGGCGCTGGCGGCTCGGCTGGTGGGGACCCGGGCGGTCATCCTGATGCCGGAGGACGCCCCGCCCGCGAAGCTGGAGGCCACCCGGGGCTACGGCGCCGAGGTGGTCACGTACGACCGGTACCTGGGCGACCGGGTGGCCCTGGGGACCGAGCTGGCCGGGGAGCGGGGGCTGGTCCTGGTCCCGCCGTACGAGGACCCGCTGGTGATGGCGGGGCAGGGGACGGCCGGGCTCGAGCTGCTGGAGAAGGCGGGCGAGCTGGACGTGATGGTGGTCCCGGTGGGCGGCGGGGGCCTCATCGCCGGATCGGGCACCGCGGCTCGGGGCCTGCGTCCGTCGGTTCGGATGGTCGGCGTCGAGCCGGAGCTGGGCGACGACACCCGTCGCTCGCTCCGGGCCGGCCAGCGGGTTCGGATCGAGGTCCCCCGCACCATCGCCGACGGCCTCCAGGCCGAGATCCCCGGTGAGCTCACCTTCGAGGTGAACCGCCGGGTGGTCGACGACATCGTGACGGTGACCGACGCCGAGATCGTGGAGGCCATGCGGTTCCTGTTCGAGCGGATGAAGATCGTGGTGGAGCCGAGCGGCGTGGCGGGCGTGGCGGCGCTGCTGGCCGGGCGGCTGGAAGCCGTGGCCGGACGCCGGGTCGGGGTCATCCTGTCCGGCGGGAACGTGGGGGTGGAGCGGTTCCGCCAGCTTCTGGACCCCGACTGACCTTCTCGAGGGCCTCGTGGAGCCTGCCCACCGGGCCACCCAGCTTGTGGAGCTCCGCCAGCTCGTCGAGCCTGGCGTCGTCTCGCCGCCCCGGGTGCACCACGACGTCCGCCTCCGTCCGGATCCGGACGACCTCGCGCACCGCCTCGAGGTACTCGGCCGCCTCGCGGAGCCTGGCTCGAAGCTGGGGCGCGCCCTTCAGCGGCTTGGTCCGGGGCTGGGGCCGGGCGGCGTCCTCCAGCATGGCGTCCAGCGACGGATACGCCTGGATCAGCTGCCGGGCCGTCTTCTCGCCCACGCCCCGGACGCCGGGGAGCCCGTCGGAGGGATCCCCGCGCAGCAGCGCGAACTCCGCGTAGCGGCTCGCCGGCACGCCGAAGTGCGCCAGCACGCCCGCCTCGTCCAGTTCGCGAAGCTCCGAGACCCCCCGCACCGTGAACAGGACGCGCACGGCGGGGTCGCGCACCAGCTGGATGAGGTCGCGGTCGCCGGTGACGATGTCCGCGCGGTCCCTGGCCCCGGCCGCCGCGCACAGCGCGCCGACGGCGTCCTCGGCCTCCCACCCGGGCGCTTCCGCGACCGGCAGCCCGAAGGCGTCCAGCACCTCGCGCAGGACCTCGAACTGCTCGGGGAGTCCCTCGGGGTCCGGTGGTCGGTGGGCCTTGTAGCCCGCATACAGCTCCACGCGTGGGGCGGGCCGCCAGTCGTCGTCCCAGGCGCTGATGGTCTCGTCGGGTTTTCGCGACGCCACCAGGTGCTCCACGGAGCCGAGGTACCCGTACACCGCGTTCACCGGCCGCCCGTCGCTTCCCACGACCGACTGCGGCACCGAGAAGAAGGCCCGGAACATCAGGCTGGAGGTGTCCAGGAGCAGCCGGTACGTCGAGCTTGCGGCCGTCAAGGCCCGGGCACCACGCCGTTCGCCTCGGACCCCGCCGGGCTGGCCCCCGACGCCCACCCGATCACGGTCACGTACGAAAGGGCCTCCTGCCGGGTCGCGGGGTCGGCGGCCAGCGCGGCCAGCACGACGTCATAGCCCGCTTGGGGGGAATACCCGCCGTTCGGGTACTGGCTCGTGATGGCCGGGATCTCCAGGCGCGTCCCCTCGTGTTCGACCGCCCACGCGTCCAGCGCGGCCCACTCGTCGGCCTGGTGCTGGTAGTACGCCTCTACCATGGACCGGGTCGGCCCGGCGCCCTGGGCCACGAAGAACTCCTGCGCGGGCGTCCACCCGCCGCCGGAGAACCCGCCGAAGTCGTACAGGACGGTGTCCGTGGTGGCGGCGTATCCGGTCAGGAAGTTGTGGGTGGCCGTGAACCCGGGGTTCCAGGCGGACTCGGCGTCGTCGGCGCCCCGGGCCACGATCTCCGCGATCCCGTTCGAGTCCAGATAGGACTGCAGCGCCACCACCATGTTCGCGAACGCCACCCCGGCGGCGTGGAAGTCCGGCACGTGGTAGTTGCTCGCCCCCGGGTCGTAGTTGCTGGTCCCGATGGCGAGCTCGAGGCGTCCCGAGAACCCGACCGGGCGGCAAGTGTGGAATCCCTCCGCGTAGCTCTCCGCCGCGACCAGCAGGTCGGCGTTCGGCGCGAAGCTCCGGGAGAAGTCGTACGTGCCGTAGCTCTTCAGCGTCTTCGAGTGGGCCAGCCGTCCGAAGTCGAGCACGGCCACGCCCTGCGCCCCGGGGAACCATCCGGAGGACTGCGTGCAGCCCTGCGAGTACAGCGCGGCGATGTCGGTGGTCGGCTCGTACCAGGACCGGGTGACGAAGGGATACAGGTGGAACGACGACAGCTTGGTGCCGCTGGCCGCGTACAGCTCCCCGTTCGCCACGGCGGGCGACGACAGCACCGGCTTCCCGGTGGAGAATGTCCACAGCGGCGGGCAGGCCAGCTGCCCTTGGCCGCACCCCGCTGCGGCGAACGCGGCCAGCGTGCCGTCGGTGGACCCCGCCCACACCAGGCCGTCCGCCACGGCGGGCGAAGAGAGGACCGCGCCGCCCATGGTCGCCGTCCACGCCGGTGGGCACGACGGTCCGCCGCAGCCGCCCGCCGCGAACGCCAGCACGCCGCCGGCCTGCGACCCCGCGTACACGAACCCGCCGGCCACGGCCGGAGCGAGCGGGACCTCGACGGGTTCGGTGAACGGTCCGCCCAGGGGAGCCGTCCACGAGGGCGAGCACGACGCCTTCCCGCACCCCGCGGACTTGAAGGCGGCCAGGGACCCGTCCGCCGACACCACGAACACGGCCCCCTCGACCACGGCCGGGGAGAACGCCGCGCCGCCGGTAGGTCCGGTCCAGGCCGGGGCCCCGGAGGCGGCGCTGAACGCGTGCAGGCCGTCGGCGGCACCGACGTACACGAGGCCCTTCCGGACCGCCGGCGACGAGGTGATGGAGCCTCCGGTGGCCGCCGCCCACCGCACCGATCCGGTGGCCCCGTCCAGCGCGTACAGGTTCCCGTCCTCGGACCCCACGTACACCTTTCCGCCCACCACCGCCGGCGACGAGATCACCGGGCCGCCTGTCGCCACCTTCCATAGCGGTCCGCACGTGGCCTGGCCGCAGCCCGCCGCCGGGAAGGCGTAGACGCTGCCATCGTTCGATCCGACGTACACGTCCGTGCCCGCCACCGCGGGGGACGAGACCACCGGCCCCGCGGTCACCCCCGTCCACAGGCCCTTCAGCGTGGTCGCGTCGAACGCCCGCAGCCGCCCGGCCAGGCTCCCCACGTACAGCACACCGCCGGCGACCGCGGGGGACGACTCGATGCCGACCCCGACCGTCGCGGTCCACGACTGCGCCAGCGTGGCCAGGCTCGAGGGGCCAATGGTCTTCTCGTACGGGTTGTTGCCAGCCCCGGCCGGCCCGAAGTGGAAGCGGCTCCAGTTCGTCCTGACCAGGAACTGCGCCGACGCGCTGGCCCCGTGCGGGAGGCCGGTCGCGGTGACGGCGTGCTCGCCGGGCGTCGCGTCCGGGGGGACCTCGATCCGCACGCTGAACGCCCCCGATGCGTCGGTCTTCGGCGTGGCCAGGGCGGCGCCCCCGAACGCCAGCTTCAGCTTGATTCTCGGATGGAAGCCGCTCCCTGCGACCAGGACCTTTGAGGTGGGAGGGCCGGCGGCCGGGGAGAGCGTGACGGCCGGGCCCGTGGCGAGCGCCGGCACGCGCTGGATTGCCAGTGTGGATGCGACGGCAACCACAGCCAGCAGCGCCATGACAGCGCGGCGGAGACGACGGGAAGAAGCGGCGGAGCGCAACACGTGCACGATCGACTGTCCTCGGCCGGGGATGAGGAAGGTTACCGGCCGCCCCGCGAAATGGCTAGGTGTAGCGAACTCGAGGATCCAGGAACGCGTATCCGACGTCGATGACGATGTTCATCACTACGATGAAGAACGAGGAGAACACCGTCACACCCATGACCGCCGGGAAGTCGTTGCGGCGTAACGCCTGGACGGTGTACTGCCCGATCCCCGGGAGGTTGAACACGGTCTCCGCGATGACGGCGCCGCCCAGCAGGATCCCGAGGTCCATCCCGAACATGGTGACCACCGGCGTGAGGGCCGCGCGCATCGCGTGCTTGAAGATGACCCTCCGCTCGGACAGTCCCTTGGCTCGGGCCGTTCGCACGTAGTCCTCGTTCATGCTCTCCAGGAGGTTTCCCCGGACCATCCGCGTGTAGAAGCCCGCGAACGTCGAGGCCAGGACCAGCCACGGGAGCACGAACGTCCCGTGGAGGATGGCCTGAAACGTGTCCAACCCGTTCGGGATTCCGCTCCCGGGGAGGAGGCGTAGCCTGAACCAGAAGATGTACAGGAAGATGTAGGCCAGCCAGAAGTCGGGCAACGAGATGCCCAGCAGCGCCCCGATCATCGCGGTGCGGTCGGCTACGGTCCGCCGCCGGATGGCCGAGATGACCCCCGTGGGGATCCCGATGATCAGCCATACGACCGCGGCGCCGATCGCCACCGTGATGGTGACGGGGAGCCGGCTGTAGATGATCTCCTTGACCGGGACGAAGTCGTTCCACGAGTAGTACACCTGCTTGTTCAGGAAGAAGCCGGGCCATGGGATCAGGCCCTTCGCGAACCGCCCGTACTGGACGTACCAGGGCCTGTTCAGGCCGAAGGCGCGCTCCGCCTCGCGCACGATCTTCGCGGTGGTGGTCTTACCGGCGGCCCGCACGGCGGGGTTCCCCGCCGGGAGCTTCAGGAAGATGAAGAAGGTCAGGATCGACACGACCCACAGCACCAGGATCCCGAACAGGACCCGGCGGACCATGTACCTGATCACGGTCGTGCCAGGGTACTACCGGGCGTTCCTGCGGGCCGGGCCCGGTTCGGGTTCAGGGCGGGGCCGGGTGCGCCGACAAAGGTGCTGGTGAGCTTGCATCGGAACCCGGCCCGGGCCCTGGTGGCCTTCGCGCTCGCCGCCTCGCTGGTGTCCTGGGGTGGCGGCCGGGCCGGCGCGTCCACGAACGTGGATCAGGCCCGAGCCAAGCTGGCCTCTCTGGTGCAGCGGATCGACTCCGAGCGAGCCGGCCTGGACGCGATCCAGGCCCGGCTGGAGGCCGATGCCGTGTCGGTCCGGAGCGTTCAGGGCCGGCTGGCCGCGATGGCGCCCCAGGTCGACGCTGCGACGGCGGGCTTCGCGGACGTGGAACGCCGCCTCATGCAGACCAGGGACGACCTCGATGCCGCCCTGTCCAGCTACCGGGACGCGCAGGGGCGGCTCGACCAGCAGGCCCGGCAGGCCTACATGTTCGGATCGGCCTTCGGCCTGGAGGCCGTCCTCGGCGCCGCCTCGCTCGCGGACCTCTCGGACCGGGTCGAGTTCGTGGAAACCGTGAGCCGGGACCAGGCCGCCGCGTCGGCGGAGGCGGCGCGCCGGTCGGCGGCGCTTCGGACCGAGCAGCAGCGGCTCGGCTCGCTGCTGGTGCGGCGGGCCTCGAGCCTCGGCGACCTGGCGGATCGCACAAACGCCCTCCAGGCGGCGTTCGCGTCACAGCAGGCCCTGCTGGCCACAGACCGGACGCAATTGCGGCAGGAGCAGGCCCTGCTGGCCACGCTAGACCGCGAACGGCGGCAGGTGGACGCCCTGGTCACGCGGCTGGCCACGGGCCTGTCGCCCGCGGAGCTGGCCGACGCCCGGGCCGCGTCGGCTGCGGCCGCGGCGGCCCACGACGGGCGGGACAGCCCCATGCCGATCAGCTTCGGGCGATGGGCGGCGCTGCTGATGCCCCGCATGGGCGCGCCGGCGTGCACCGACAACCTCATCGTGACGGTGGCCTGGGAGACCCAGGAGTTCACCCAGGCCCGATGGAACCCCCTGGCCACGACCAAGGACATGCCGGGCGCGACCGACTTCAACTCGTCGGGCGTGAGGGACTACCGCTCTCTTGCGCAGGGGCTGGAGGCCACCCGGCTCACGCTCGAGGACGGGGCTCTGTCCTGGGGGTACGGGGCGATCCTGGCGTCGCTGCGGTCGTGCGCGGACCCGATGACCACCGCCCGGGCCATCAATGCGTCGGCATGGTGCCGGGGCTGCGAGGGCGGAGGCTACGTGACGGCCCTGGTCCCGGCGGTGCAGGCCTGGTTCAGCTCGCACCCGCACTGAGGCGGCCGCGCGCTTGCTCCACGCGATCCAGCCACGGCGTCGCCTGGAGGCGATCGAAGATCTCTCCGGCCTCTTCCAGGAGCGGTGACGACTCCTGTGACCGGCCCGCGGAAGCCAGCCATTCCGCGTGCTCGAGCAGCGTCACCGCGAGCTCGAACGGCATGGTGAAGTCGCGGAACGCCTTCTCGGCGGGCGTGAAGTCCGGCTCTGCCGTGGCGCCCTCCGCTATGGCCACCCGGGCCTGGAGCCTCGGAAGCTGCGCCTGGAGGATCGGGACGAAGAGCCCGGGCGGCATGCGTTCCACGAGACCGAGCAGTCCTCGGGCCCGTTCGACCTCCCCGAGGTCCAGGCCGGCCAGGATGCCCTCCACGGCGATGTCCCGCATGGCCAGGTCGGCCGGCGATCGCTGGCCATCTCCCAGGATCTCCTCGGCGATGGCAATCGCTTCCTCCGGGCGCCCGTCGGCCCGCGCGACCATCGCCCGGGCCGCGGCCAGGGTGTCGTGGAACTGCACCTCTCGCGTGTCCGCCCGCTCCTCCAGCGACCGGACGATGGCCCGGGCCTCGTCCAGGTCTCCACGGGCCAGGAGGGCCGGGATGATCGGAGCCATCTCCACGGCGACCGCGATGACGCCGAGCGCACCTTCTGCACCGAGAGCGTCGCGGATCGCCACTGCTTCGTCCCAGCGGCCCAGGTGGACGAGCGGGTTGACCATGTCGGAGCGGAACTTCCATTCCCACCGGCGGTTGCCGACCCGGCGCGCCAGTTCCAGCCCTCGCCGCGATGTCTCCAGCTCCTCCTCGTGCCGGTCCTGCCTGGCCAGCAGGGCGACGAGGTTGTTGTACGAGCGGAATGCCGCCGAGGGGACGTCCGCGTCCAGTGCCACCTGGAGAGCATGCTGGAGGAGCACGCCGGCCTCCTCGTTGCGGCCCTTCGGCTGGAGCATCAGGGCCCTCGTGTTCAGGGCGTGCGAGAAGACCTCGCGGAGCGCGAGGCTCTCGGCCAGCTCCAGGGCCTCCTCGATCGGCGCCAGGGCCTCGTCCTCCCGGCCGCTGAAATACAGGAACCTGCCGAGCTGGGCGGCCACGGTGGCCAGCTCCTCCCCCGGCTCCTCCGAGGAGAGCGCCTGGTGGGCCCGCTCCATCCGCCGCGCCGCATCGACCACGTCGCCGGCCTCGAAGGAGAGGTCGGCCAGCGCGGCCTGGACCCGTCCGGCCGACCGCGTCCGTCCGAGCTCCTCGAACAGCGTCTCGGCCCGCTCGAAGTGCTGCCTGGCCCCTGCCGCATCCGCCGTCAAGGCCGCGGCCTCGCCGGCCCGCTCGTGCAGGTCGGCCTCCATGAGCGGGTCCTCGGCAAGCTCGATGGCCTGCTCGTAATAGCGACGGGCCTCCCCGCCGGCCCCCAGCGAGGCGGCCCGTTCCGCGGCCCGGACGAGCATCCCGCGTGCCTTGTGACCGGCATCCACGTCCGAGGGGTCCGCCCGGTGTGCCTCGAGGTAGTGGGACGCCACGACCTCGACGATCTCTTCCTCCTCGGACCCCCACGCCTGCTCGAGGTACTCCGCAGCCGCGAGGTGCCGCAGCCGTCGGTCGTGCCGCGACAGCCCGTCGTGCGCGACCGTACGCACGAGGTCCTGGAGGAAGCCGTACTGGCCGTGCTCGGGGGACCGGGGGTCCGCCTGGACGTTCAGGATCTCCTTACGGACCAGCGAAGACAGGATGGGATCGAGCTCCTCCTCGGGGAACCCGGACAGGGCCGAGAGCGCCGGCTTGGTCGAGGTCTTGCCCAGCACGGCGGCGTCCTGGACCAGGCGGCGCTCGTCCGGCGACAGGCCGTCCAGCCGCGCGGCGATGAGCGCGTGGAGCGTCTCGGGGACCTCCAGCTTGTCGACCTGGCCGGCGGTCCGGTACTCGTTGCCCTCCCGGACCAGCAGCCCCCGGTCCAGCAGCATCCGGACCGTCTCCACGGCGTACAGGGGAATGCCCTCGGCTCGCGCCAGGATCTGCGAGCGGAGCTCCTCCGGGAGCCCCGGGACGAGGCCGGTCAGGAGCTGTTCCATGGCCTTGGTGGACAGCGGCTCGAGGTACTGGGAGGTGAAGTTGCGCTGCCCGGCCGCCCAGTGCGGATGGCGCTCGGCGAGCTCCGGCCGGGCCAGGGTCATCACGAACACGGGGTGACTGCGCGACCAGTCCAGGAGGTGCTCGATGAAGTCCAGCAGCGAGGTGTCGGCCCACTGCATGTCCTCGAACACCATGATCACCGGGAGCTGCTCGGCGAGTCGCTCGAAGAACAGGCGCCACGCTCCGAACAGGTCCTCCCGATCGTGGGCGGCGCGCTCCTCGAGGCCGAGCAGGCTGGCCAGGCGGGGTTCGATCCACCGGCGTTCCTCCGGGTCCGGGACGCTCGCCTCCACGCACGCGCGAAGCTTCTCGGCCGCAGAGCTCGGTTCCTCTGCCTCCACGATGCGCGCGCGCATCCGGACCATCTCGGCGAGAGCCCAGTAGGTGACGCCCTCTCCGTAGGCCAGGCACCGGCCGCGATGCCAGAACATGGTGTCCGACAGGCCGTCGATGTACTTGTAGAACTCCCAGGACAGCCGGCTCTTGCCGATGCCGCCGATGCCCACCACGGACAGGAGGTGAGCCTTGCGATCCTCGGCGGAGGCGTGGAACAGCTCTTTGACCAGCCGGAGCTCGCGCTCCCGGCCCACGAATGGTGGCTCCAGGCCCATGGACTTCAGCGCCCCGCCCACCCCGGCCACGACCCGGAGGGCCCGGTGGAGCCGGAGCGGCTCGGCCTTGCCCTTCAGCTCGTGGAGGCCGGCGTCCTCGTAGACGACGGCGGCCTCGGTGGCCCGGCGGGTGGCGTCGCCCACGAAGACCTGCCCGGCGGGAGCCGCGGACTGGATCCGAGAGGCGGTGTTGACGAGGTCCCCCGCGACCATGCCCTCGCCCTGCGCGGCCAGGTTCACGGCCGCCTCGCCGGTCAGCACACCGGCCCGGGCCCGGAGCGCGGGCGCGCCGATCTCCTCGCCCATCGCGGCGACGGCGTCCATGAGGTCGAGCGCCGTCCGCACCGCCCGCTCCGCGTCGTCCTCCTGCGCCACCGGCGTTCCCCACACCGCCATCACGGCGTCCCCGATGAACTTCTCCACCGTGCCGCCGTACCCTTCGATCTCGGTCCGGAGCCGGGAGTGGTAGGGGCGGATCCGGGCCCTGACATCCTCAGGGTCGGCGTTGTCGGAGGAAGCGGTGAACCCGACCAGGTCGCAGAACAGCACGGTGACGACCTTGCGTTCCTCAGCCTGGGATGAGGGGGTCGGTACCAGAGGGGCAGCGCATTCCCCGCAGAACTTGTTGCCCTCGGGGTTCTCGTGGCCGCAGGAAGGACAGATCATCGTCGGTGGCAGTCTAGGGTCCCGCCTGCTCCAGAGGAACCCGGGCCCGCGTTCCGGTTCGGCTGTCCTGAGACGTGTGAATGAAGGCCGGGTCGGCCGAACCCTCGGGGGTGGGCGGTATGTGAATATGGAGAAGTGGTCCGGTCCGACGCCCCGCTGCCTCGCTTGGCGCTGACCGCAGCCCCGGCATCGCGGCGTGCTCGGCCCAGCGCGAACGTGTCCGCGCCCCGGGGATGAAGGTCGGCCTGCTGACCCGCGAGTACCCCCCCGAGGTCTACGGCGGTGCCGGCGTCCACGTCGAATACCTCTCGCG
>JALYLZ010000202.1 GCA_030774015.1 Actinomycetota bacterium
GTCCCGTCCGGATCCGCCCGCCTCGCGACCCGGACCACTTCGTCGACCTGGCCGAGACCATCGTCTACCAGCAGCTGGCCGGCGCGGCGGCCGCCGCCATCTGGGGCAGGGTCGCCGCGCTGTTCGACGGCACCATCACCCCCGAGGCGGTGCTGGCGGTCCCGGACCAGGACCTCCGCACGGCGGGGCTGTCCCGGAACAAGATCGCCTCGATCCGCGACCTGGCAGCGAAGGTCGCCGACGGCACGGTCCCGCTCGATGGGATCAACCGGCTGAAGGACGACGTGATCGTGGAGCGCCTCAGCCTGGTCCGGGGGATCGGCCGGTGGACGGCCGAGATGTTCCTGATCTTCCAGCTCCGCCGCCCGGACGTGTGGCCGGTGGACGACTACGGGGTCCGGAAGGGCTATGCGCTCGCGTACGGGCTTCCCGGGCTTCCCACGGCGCGACAGCTCCAGCAGGAAGGGGAGCGGTTCCGTCCGTACCGGACGGTGGCGGCCTGGTACCTGTGGCGGGCCGTCGAGCTGCGCCTCCCGGGCGTCGATCCCGCCTAGCGAGCCCGGCTGCCGGCGTCCTGGAGGACGTTGGCGAGGGCCTTGTCGAAACCTTCCCTGGCCGGGTTCAGGGCCAGCAGCCCCTCGTCCCCGGACAGGTCGTCCCGATGCAGCACGATGGTGACGACCTTGGAGCGAAGGTCCCGCAGGACCGACGCCAGCTCGGATCCACGCATGGAGCGCAGGGCCTCGTCCAGGACGGCGACGTCCACGCGCTCTTCCAGGCAGGCCTCCAGCGCGTCGAAGGGGCTCGAGTACTGGAGTGCCACCTCGTGCCGGGTGGTCGCCACGACGGAGGCCACCCGGGCGCGGAGCTCGTCGTCAGGGGACGCGATCAGGACCCGAAGCGAGGTCAAGGGACTCCTTGCACCACCGGACGGAACACCGGACGGAAGCGGCCACGCCCCCGTCTGGGGAGGGGCCGCTTCTCGACCGGTTCCCCTGGTCGTGGGAGCCCTACCCCCCAAGCGGAGCTCCCCGACAGGAGGTCTCAGTGCCACTCGAAGTTCGCGCCGCCCGCCATCAACACCGCGAGCAAGGTGAGAAGGACTAGCCCGATGGTCCAAAGCCGCTTCACCCGTTCCTCCCTCCTCCTGTGACTGGCGCGCGGATGGTACTCGGAACATTAACTGAGAGTCAAGAAATACTGTTAACGAGGCTCGTACCACGGTAGAGTGGGCACCATGGATCTCGCGGGGCGATTCCGGGCCCTTCGGGTGCGGGCGGAGATGACCAAGACGGCCCTGGCCCGGCCTCGGTACACCGTCAGCTACGTCAGCCAGATCGAATCCGGGAAGCGGCGGCCGTCGCCGGAGGCCCTGGCCTTCTTCGCGGAGCGGTTGGGGGTGGCGCCGGAGTTCCTCGCTACCGGGGTCCCCGAGGGGATGGAGGAAGTGCTCCGGTATCGCCTGGAGGGCGCCCGCCGCAGCCTTCGCCTGGGCGATGCCCGCGAGGCCGAGGAAGCCACCCGGTCCGCGCGTTCGGAGGCCGAGGAGTACGGGCTGGCCGTCGTGCGGGCCCAGGCCTGCGTGCTCCTGGGTGAGGCCCTCATGGCGCAAACGCGGTTCCGGGCGGCCATCGACGCCTACGAGGAAGCGCTGGAAGGCGGCCACCTCTCGGAGCGGGATGCCGGCATGGCGGTGTCCGGGGTGGGCCGGGCGTACCGGAACGTCGGCGACCTCACCTACGCCGCGGAGGTGGTGGAGTCGTTCCTGTCCCGGGGCGGCGGTCTTCCGCTCGACCCGGGCGTGGTCGCGGAGCTCCACGCCGTGCTGATCTCGATCTACTTCGAGAGGGGCGACATCCACCGGGCCGAGCGAGCGGCCGAGCGGGCTCTGGCCGCGGCCGACCTCGGCGCTCCTCCGGAGATCCGGGCCAACGTCCTGTGGGACGCCAGCCGGGTCATGGCGGAGGCCAAGCGGTGGCAGGAGGCCCTGGACTTCGCCACGAGGGCCCGCATGCTGATGGAGGAGCTGGAGGACCTCCGAAACGTGGCCAGGCTCCACACCAACTACGCGTTCCTGTGCCTGGAATCGGACCCACCCCGGCTGGGCGAGGCGCACGAGCACCTCGACGCGGCGGAGTCATGGCTCCAGAACGCCTCCGCCACCAGGCACCTCGCCTTCGTGCACTCGGAGCGGGCTCGCCTGGCGCTGCTGGAAGGCCGCTACCGGGAAGCCGTGGCGTTCGCGGAGCGCGCCATCGTGGGGGCCGGAGACGACGACATCGACGTGGCCAAGACCCTGTTCGTGAAGGGCCGGGCCCTCACCGGCCTGGGACGGGTCGACGATGCCAGGCGGGCGTTCCTCCTGGCCGGCGACCTGTTCGAGAAGCACGGCGCGCGACAGCAGCTGGCGTCGTGCTGGCGGGAGGTGGGCGAGCTCGACCTCTCCGACGGCCAGCTGGAGCGGGCCGTGGAATCGTTCCGCACGGGCCTCGAGGCGCTCGGCACCAGCCGCGCGCGGCCCTGACCCGCACCGTTCGCCCTTCCCTCTCGGTCGTCTCGGTCGTCCCGGTCCCCGCACACCGGGGAGGCCCACCGTACAGTTGACCCCGTGAGGACCGCGGCTCGCCCTGGCCCGGAACCGGAAGCTCCGGCG